>NCGI01000451.1 GCA_002256925.1 Polaromonas sp. 28-63-22 | reverse complement strand
CGTCGGCACATCGGTGGCGCGAACCAGCAGCACGCGCACGTCGGGCTGATTGGTCGAAAGAATCAGCTTGCGCGTTTTTTCGGGGTCGTCCAGCACCTCGATGCCGGCGCCGCGCAGCAGCGGAAGAATGTCGTCGAAGATGCGGCCTTTGGAGAGTGCGAGCGTGATCACGGAGATGCTTTCAAGGAAAAGAGGCGCAGACAAACCGATGTGCGGCGGCAGGGTCACGTCTTGTCAAGCTCAAGCCGCAGGGCCGGCTGTGCCGGACTGCAGGCGGGCGGCCCCCTCGGGGGGCAGCGAACCCCACGAAGTGGGGAGCGTGGGGGCTCATGTTTTCACCCGCTCGATGTCGGCGCCGATGCCGCGCAGCTTGGTTTCCATCTGGTCGTAGCCGCGGTCGAGGTGGTAGATGCGGTCGATCAGCGTTTCGCCCTCGGCCACCAGGCCGGCAATGACCAGGCTGGCCGAGGCGCGCAGGTCGGTTGCCATGACGGCTGCGCCCGAGAGTCTTTCAACGCCCTCCATCACGGCAATCTTGCCCTCGATCTGGATTTTTGCGCCCAGGCGCACCATTTCATTGACGTGCATGAAACGGTTCTCAAAAATCGTCTCCGTGACCATGCTTGACCCCAAGGCGATGGTGTTCAGCGCCATGAACTGGGCCTGCATGTCGGTCGGAAACCCGGGGTATTCGGTGGTGCGAAACGACTGCGCCTTCAGGCGGCCCTGCGCCTGCACGCGAATGAAACCATCGCCAGCCGTGATGGTGGCGCCGGCCTCGCGCAGCTTTTCGATCACCGCATCGAGGTGATCGGCCCGGCCATGCCTGAGCACGACATCGCCGCCGGTGGCCGCCACCGCGCACAGGAACGTGCCGGTTTCGATCCGGTCCGCCACCACCTGGTGCGTGCAGCCGTGCAGGCGTTCGACGCCCCGAATCCGGATACGGCGCGTGCCGTGGCCTTCGATCTGCGCACCCATCTTGATCAGCATTTCGGCCAGGTCGCCGATCTCGGGCTCCTGCGCAGCGTTTTCCAGTATGGTTTCGCCTTCAGCCAGGCTGGCCGCCATCAGGAAGTTTTCGGTGCCGGTGACCGTGACCATGTCGGTGGTGATGTGGCAGCCCTTCAGCCGCCCGCGCGCTCCATGCGGCCCGGCGGGCAGCTTTGCCAGCATGTAGCCGTGTTCAACGGCGATCTCCGCGCCCATCGCCTGCAGGCCCTTGATGTGCTGATCGACCGGCCGGGAGCCAATCGCGCAGCCACCGGGCAGCGACACCGTGGCTTCGCCAAAGCGCGCCAGCAGCGGCCCCAGCGCCAGCACCGACGCGCGCATGGTCTTGACCAGCTCGTA
>NCGI01000073.1 GCA_002256925.1 Polaromonas sp. 28-63-22 | reverse complement strand
TATATCCGTGAGCACAACAAACACTCCAAGCCGATTCGATGGAAATACGCCAACCCAAAGCATCGGATTACAAGTAATCTCATTGATTCAGTGAACTAGTGCTTCTTCTTGAGGAACGTCGTCTCAGCCGGAAGGAAGTTGCTACGTTTGGCAAGCGTGCGGACGTGAAGGCCGCGATAGCACGGCTTCGCGAGGCCTTCCCACCTTCCACCAACGAAGACGAAAATGCGACCCAACCAGTTGCTCATGCGGACCTGATTAATGCGGCTTCGCCGCATTAATCCCGCCGCTTAGCGCAACGTTGAACGTCAGCTTATGAGCCAAGTGAATGTCGTTTGTCAGTCTGTAGCGGGTACTGGGCATCGCCCCGATCAATGACCGGATTTGCCAGAATTGGGTCAGCAGGCAGTGTCGTTCTGTCCTGCGCAAGGAGGATTAGGTTCTTGAAAATTATTTTCAGCCGCAAAGGCTTCGACTCGGGCTACGGTGGTGTACCCAGCCCCATACTTCCGGACGGCAGCTTGGTTTCGTTCCCCATCCCGTCACGGTTCGGGCGACCTCTTTCGGACCTACGCTTTGGCAATCGGCCATTAGGCGAGATGGTGAGCGAACTCACACGCGGGAAGATCGCGACAACCCGTTCAGTGCATCTCGATCCCGACCTGATGACGGGCAGCGTACCTCGGCTACCAGGATGGTGCGCAGCCTTCGGGCAGACCGGCAGTGCACAGGGACACCTGCGCAATCAAGGCGTTGGACCCGGGGACCTTTTCCTATTTTTTGGGTGGTATCAGCGGGTCGAGCATCGCGACGGAAAGCTCCAATACGCTGGCCCACAAATCCACAGCCTTTTCGGTTGGCTGCAAATCGGCGACGTGCTGAAGGTCACTGACAGTGCCGCGCTGCTCAAGCAGCGGCCATGGCTGGTCGACCATCCTCACCTTCAGCACGCGACTTCGATGGGGTCAAACAACACTGTGTATATAGCCGCACCACAGCTGCGGATCGGAAGCGCCCACACGCAGGTGGCAGGCGCCGGAATCTTCAGCCGTTGGTCTGAGCTTTTGCAGTTGACCGCGCCTGCACAAAATCGCTCAGTGTGGCATCTGCCCGGCTGGATGCTTCCGCCCAATGGACAATCGGCCCTGAGCTACCACCCCACGGCGCAAGCCTGGGAACGGCAGCAGGATAATTTGGTCAGGTTGCGTACGGCCGCGAAAGGCCAGGAATTCGTGCTCAACACGCCGGATCCCACCGCCGCGCAGAAGTGGCTGGAACGGCTTTTCGCGCAAGAGTCCAAAATGACAGGAGGCTGACATGGCAACAATGGGCTACAAGCTCACCCACGATACCGGGTTCGCCCCAAATCCGTTTCACGGTCACCTGACCCTGGCGACGTGCAAGCCGAAGATCCGGCTCTGTCGGGGCAAGGGCGACTGGGTGGCAGGGTTCGTGTCGGTCAAATTGTCGATTTACGCCGCACGCAATGGCGTCAGCCTGAAGCCCGGCGCGCTGGTGTACCTGATGCAGATCACGGAGGACCCGATCCGGCTGGAGGACTATTTCGAGGATCGGCGATTCGCGGCCAAAAAACCCGATATGCGTAGCTCAAGTCCTGAGGTTCGCTGTGGCGACAACATCTACTACCGACTGAACGGCGGCACTGGCCAACTCGAAAATGATCAGCATGGACAAGGCGACGAGTACCATGATCTAAGCGGTGTGAACGCGCTGGTTTCCAGGCGCTTTTACTACTTTGGGCGCAATGCCTTCATGCCCCCGGAAGGCTGGATTACGTTCCTGGGCTCGTCTTTGTCCACGGGTCGTACTTTCTATTGTCCGGATTCTCTAGTACCTCGCCTTTTGGCTCACTTCGAGCGTGAGGGAATTGGCGAAGGGCTACACGGGTCCCCGAGCCTGTGGCCGGTGGACGTAGCACTGCCGCGGGAGCGCAACTCAAGTTGCCGCTCACTGAGCGACGCCGCATATAAGAAGAAAAATCCGCGCACGCAGCCGGTCTCCAACGATGAGGCCGCATTGGCACAACGACCGGTTCTGGCTGGGTGCGGGTTTAGCAATCATTGAAATCGGCGCCACATTGCCGACATCCAACCCGACGATGCCACCGTCGGGTATTGAGCGAACATCTCGGGCAGCCCTATGTCGGCAGTCAGTCTGAAACAGCCCTTCGATCACGGATGCTCGACCGCACGAACCAATAGGCCGGTCTGCAACATGCGGGGCATCAGACGGCATATCAAGTCGCTATGATTTAGATAGCTGCTCGCGCAGGCATTACCTGGGCTGGAGGCCTTAAACACTGTTGATTGAGGGCTGGCAAGCACTCGAAGATTGCCCGGTGCCACGCCGCGACAAACAGAGCAGACTCTGGCACCTGCCAAGACCTCCAAGTCATCTCATCCCGCAAATTCAACCACCACCCCGCACAGCCCCCAGCGCCGGATAACCCCCCGGCTCCGGATTCGGTCCCGCGCGCAACACCGCCATCCGCCCGCGCATCGCGGCAATCTCTACCGTCTGGCTGGCAATGATGTCTTCGGCGATTTGCCGCACCATCGGGTCGCGGCCATGAATCAGCACCAGCCGCGCCATATCCACCGCGCCTTCGTGATGCGGAATCATCATCGCCAGAAAATCGGAGTCGGGCTGGCCGGTGTAGCCAGGGCTGTGCATGTCCTGCATCATGCGGGCCATACCGGTGTCCATGTCGGCCTCGAAGCGGCTCTTCTGGCCTTTGACGTCAGGCGTCGCGTGCTGGCCCTCGTGCTTGCTGTGGTCCATCACGCCGTCTGCCCTTGGGTGCCGGGCCGCACGTAGACCAGGTTGATGCTTTTCTTGTTGCGCAGCTCACCCGATGGCAGCTTGAGCGAACCGAGCGGAATCTGCGTGATGAGTTTGGGTTGCAGCGGGCTTGACACATCGAAAGCCGAGCACACGGTTTGACCGGCGTTGGGGGTGCCTGGCAGTTCGTCCTGCTCGTGCGCCACATACAGCAGGTTGTTGGCCGGGTTCGTCCACAGGCCGTGCGCCTCGCGGCCGCCGGTGTACACCAGACCGACCACTTTTTGCTGCGCGGGCGGCACCGAGCGGTCGATGATGGCCAGCCGGCTTGACGCCGCGCCATTGGGGCCGCCGTCATCGACACGCGCCAGACTCATGTACGTCACCTGGCCGCGCGCGTTGTCGACAAACTCCAGGTGGTTGGGGCGCGCCATCTCGCCCAATGGAATCGTCGCCAGCACGGTGCCGGGGTCTTTGACGGAAACAACCGACACGGCATCAGCCAGCTTGTGCGACAGCCACATCTGGCTGCCATCGGGCGACAATTTTTGAAAGGGCGTGAAGGCGGGTTTGTCTTGCGCGCTCAGGTCCACCACACGCAGGCGCTTGGGCCGAGAATAGCCCTGCCGGTCGGGGTTGACCTGAATAATTTCGAGTTGGGCTACCTTCTGGCTGATGACGAAGGCCAGCAGGCCGTCTTTGGAAAACCAGACTTGCGCCGGGCCGTTGAGCGTTGGCAAATACGCGCGAATAGTGGGCTCAGGGGCGTTGCCATGCCCGCGACTGGAGCGTTCTCCCTGGCTGGCACCCTCCCCGCCCAGCTGGTTCAAGGCTTGGTCCACATCAAGAATCGCAATGCGGTCCTCGCCGCGCAGGGTTACCCACAGCTCTTTGCCGTTACGGGTAAAGGTTGGCTCGTGCGGCTCACGGCCGAGCAAGATGCCGCTCGACAGGCGCTCGGGGTTGGTGGTGGGGCCAGCCTGTGGGTTGGCGATATTGCCGACCACGCGGCGGTTGACCGCGTCAATGAGATAAATATTGCTGCTGCCGCGGCCGCATGTAGCGAGCAAGGTTCCGTCGGGGTTGGGCACGGCGCCATGCGCGTCGATGCAGCCGTGGTAGAGCGGCTTGTGGATCATGGCGGCGTGTGTCGGTATGACGCCACCCGTGACGAAGCGAAAGGGCGGCCGCGCGTCTTCATCGAAACTGGTCAGGTTGATGGTGGTTTCAACGGTGTTGCTGGCCGAATTGATGACCGCGATGGTGTTGGAGTCCTCGTTGGTGATGAAGACGCGGTCAACGGCGGCGATGTCTGGCCCGGCCGAGCTTGCCATGGCGGGCTTTGGCATCGCAGCGGTGCCTTGCGCCATGGCCCAGGGCGTTGCCGCCACGGCTGGGAAGGCAGCGGCGGCCTTCAAAAAATCGCGGCGCGAGTCGTTCGTTGCTTCGTTCATTGAATGTGTCCTTGGGATAAATAGATAGGTAAATGGAGAGATGAATGTGATTTGAAGAAAATGCGTGGCCCGCGTTTGAAAGCGGACCACGTGTCTGGCCGTCAGGTTAAGTCGGCGTCAGCTACAGGTTCTTACTGGCATGCCGCCACTGATTCAGCGCGCCGTTTCCAGTTGCCGATAGACCTCGCCGGAAACCCGGGCGAGTTCGGCCTTGTCGGCATCGGCCGAAATGGCGTAGCCAAAAGGCCCGTTGACCCAGTAAAAGACGTTGACCGGGCCCTCCCTGGCAAAGCGGAAAGCAGTTTGCTGATTGTTCTCACCCGGCTTTTTTACGCCGGCATCAGTGACTTCGTTGGAGACATACAGCGTCAGCCGCGCGCCCGCGCTGTCGTGGTACATGAACTGCGCCACCGGCCCCTTGTCTCCTGGCAGCAAGCGGCCGCCTTCCAGCGCGTACCCGAGCGCCTGCAGATGCGGCGGCTTCATGGTGGCGCCCATGCGCTTGGACAGCCAGGCCACGAGCTGGCTTTCCTGGTCGGCACCGATCTCAACGGCCCGGCGCATGTCGGGGCTGTACACCGCATGCGCCACCGCCGCACGCCGCGCGAAACCCGTGGCTGACGTCATGGTGATGGCCCCCGGCAGCCCGCGCTGCGCCAGTACGGCGGCGCCGGACTCGTGCTGATAGCTGCCGCGCAGTCCCCAGCCTGCAACGCCGCTGACAACGGCAATAGCAAGCCCCGCCACCAGACGCTGCAAGTACCAGGGCGTCGGCGGCGCGGCTGCCACGCGTAGCCGCTGCGGCAGCGGCTCTTCGAGCACGGGCTTAAAAAGCGCCTGCAGTTCGCGTTTTTGCCCCCGGTAGGCTTCAACACGCAATGCCTCCTCGGGCCGCCTGGCCAGGTAGGCCTCTATCTCGCGTTGGCGCTCCGGCGTGAGTTGCCGGTCAACATAGGCATGCAACTCCGCTTCGGTCACGGGTGTAGCGGGGGGAACGATCGGATTCATGGGGTGTTTGTCTTAGTGACGACTCATTTGACGACCTTGAGGTGCACGGTGTCGGGCTGACCGTCCATCAGGGACTGCAGCCGCGCACGGCCACGTGACAGGCGCGACATCACGGAGCCGATGGGAATGCCCAGCGTCGCGGCAACCTCGGCGTAGCTCATGTCCTCCAGGGCCACCAACAGAATAATTTCCCGCTGCTCCACCGGAAGCCTCTCCAGGGCAGCCTGCAAATCGAGCACGGCCAGGCGCTCGCTCTGTGCGGCGGCCACCGGCACTTCCGGGGTGTCGTCGTCAAGTACGACGGTATGCAGTTTGGGCCGGCGCACACCATCGACATGCAGGTTGTGCATCACGCCAAAAAGCCACGCACGCATGTCCGCCACGCCGCGCCACAGCGCCGCCCTGGTCAGCGCACGCTCCAGCGTGTCCTGCACCAGATCATCCGCGTCGTCGCGGTTGCTCACCAGTGCCCGCGCATAGCGGCGCAGGCGCGGGACCCAGGCCAGCAAGCTGTCGTTGCCGCCTGCAGTGGTATGGTCGCTCTGCACGCTTGGCTTATGACGGGTGATTGCCGGGCTGCCGCCGCATCATTCCTTGACGATGTGCCACACGTCCTTGAATTTGTCGCCGGTGCGGTCGCCTGCTTTTTGGTCAGCCTTGTAAAAGTAAAGCGGCTTGCCTTTGTAGGCGAGCTGCCGCGAACCGTCATCGCGCGTGACCACGCTGTAGTCGCCCGTGGGCTGTTCGGTCGACGGCGCCATCAAGGGCGGCCACAAGCCGGCACAAGGGCCGTTGCACACGCTCTTGCCGCTGCCGGGCTTGTCGTTGTCAAAGGTGTAGAGCGTCATGCCGTTGGCTGCGACCAATGTGCCGTCTGCCATTTTGGCGGGCGCATCGGCAGCCACCGCGGGGGCGCTTGCAACCATCGATGCGGCGCTGATCGCCATGGTGGCGAGGAAATGCGAAATCTTCATGGCAGTCTCCGGTGGGTAGGTGAATGGATGGGTGCGAGAACGGTGGCCGGGGATCAGTAAGCAGCGACGGTCAGCTTGGGATCGATCTGCCATGTTTCGTTGACGATTTTTCCGTCGCGGAAGGTCAACACATAACGCACCTTGACGGGCGCCTTGCCTTCAAACTGTACATTGGCTGAAACGGTTGAGCCCTTGGGGTTGGCAGACTCTTCGAGCTTGTCCACACTGACTTTCATCGGGCCCTGCGACTTGGTGAACTTTTCCCATGCGCCACGAATGGCATCAGGCGATGTGTAGGTGCCGTCGAGAGGACCGCCAATCCAGTTGAACTGGGCTTTTTCCGCATAGCCGCGCATGACGATGGACAAATCGCCCGAGGCGATGGCCTGGAAGTGGGTTTTCGCATCATCTGCAGGCGCGGCCATGGCGCCGCTGGCCGCCAGCAATAGAGTCGCGGCACACAGGCCTTGGGAAATTTTGTTGAGCATTGAAGATTCCTCGTGGGTTGACAATTTGATGCTGAATGCAAGGCGTGTTGCACGCCGGTTGTGGGCCGGTCATGAAGGTAGACGAACGCCGTTACGGATTTATTCCGCGTCCATGAAAACTTTTTTGCATTGACGGGGCATCTGACAATGCGTGCAGGGCCGTAACGAAGGGACGATGCCGGGCGAAGCTTTGTGGTGCGCCTAAAATTCGCCATGACCTCAGGTACACCCCCGAAACGCAGCGTAGCGGCGGCAGCGCCCGCCGTCACCGCTGCCGGCCTGTTCACGGATACCGACCACACGACCCGCTGCGCCTGGTGCCAGGCCACGCCGTTCTACCGCGACTACCACGACACCGAATGGGGCTTCCCCGTCGCTGACGAACGCCGTTTGTTTGAAAAAATCTGCCTCGAAGGTTTTCAGGCGGGACTCAGCTGGCTCACGATCCTGAACAAGCGTGAAAACTTTCGCCGCGCATTCGCCAACTTCGAAGCTGAAAAAATAATCAGCTTTGATGACGAAGACATCAAGCGGCTGCTGGCGGACGCCGGCATCGTGCGCCACGCGGGCAAGATCGCCTCGACCATCAACAACGCCAAACGGGTCATTGAGCTGCGCCGCGAGTTCGGCTCGCTCGGTGCGTATGTCTGGCGCCTTGAGCCCGATGCCGCGAGCCGCCCGCCGCGCATCACGCATGAGGTTGCGCGCGCCATGCCGACGTCAGCGGCCTCTATCGCGCTTTCGAAAGACCTCAAAAAGCGCGGCTGGACGTTTGTTGGCCCGACGACGATGCACGCCTTCATGCAGGCGATGGGCCTCGTCAATGACCACCTGGAAGGTTGTGCCAGCCGCGAGGCAGCGCTGCGCGCCCGGGCGGCATTCACGCCGCCCCACCTGACCCAGGGTTCGTAGCCTGCGTCAGGCCCTGGCGATCACCGCTTCGATTTCGGCGAAGGTTCTCGCCGTCTCATGGGTCTGGATCTGAACCCCAAGCTGGCGGGCAATCTGGGAGGCGGAAAAGATTCCGAGCACGACCTGGCGGCCCTCCTTGCTCTCGCCGACGACGATGGCATGCGCCCTGCCATCGAGTTTGAGGGTGGTTACGATATTGCCGACATTGGCTTTCTTCACATCCTCGATTCGCAGTGCCTCGACCTGATCGACCGGCACCATGACGTCGGCGACCCGCAGGTCGCTGCGCCGGGTCTGGCGGTTTTGCGTGATCAGCAAGGGATTCTCGCCCAGCACATCGACCGTGGTGACCACGCCGGCAATGACGTTTGCCTCACCGACCACAAACAGCAACCTCACGCCGCGCGCCAGCATGGACTGGTTGGCTTCGTCCAGGCTGGCATCGGCCCCGATGGTGGCGGACGGCATCTGCGACAGATCGGTCATGACCAGAAGCGCTGGCGAATCCGCCGTCACGGCAGGCGGATTGAATGCCTCAAGCAGGTAACAACCCCGGGCCGAAATAGGGGCTTTGTGCAAGGGCTGGTAGTCGATGGTTTCGCTCATGGTTCAGACCTTTTGTAGTGATGTATTTGAAAAATAGTAACGGAATTCCGGACTTTGCGGGCAGCATTGACGGCTTGCCACCTCCAGCCGGCTTGCCCACCCCGCCGGACGGCCTGAACCGGCACCGCGAGGCGCGGCGAGCACGCGTTACGGCCGCCTGCAAACTTCGCCGGGCCACTCCATAATTGCGCCATGCGACTCCTCCACACCATGCTTCGCGTTGGCAATCTTCAGCGCTCCATCGATTTTTATACCCAGGTGCTCGGCATGAAACTGCTGCGCACTTCAGAAAACCCGGAGTACAAATACAGCCTGGCCTTCGTCGGCTACGGCAACAACCCCGACCACGCCGAGATCGAGCTGACCTACAACCACGGCACCGACCGCTACGACATGGGCACCGCCTATGGCCACATCGCGCTAGGCGTGCCTGACGCCTACGCGGCCTGCGAGAAGATCAAGGCCGCAGGCGGCAACGTGACGCGCGAGGCCGGACCGGTCAAGGGTGGCTCCACCGTGATTGCTTTTGTCACGGACCCCGACGGCTACAAGATCGAGCTGATCCAGCGCGCGGAAGGCGCGGGCGGTGCGGGCCTGAACGCGGGCTGACTGGGCGGGGCAGCGCGGCGCTATTATTTCAATAGCTGCTCGCGCACGTTCTACCTGGGCTGCAGGCCCCTTTCATCTACAAAAAGGCGCTCCCGGCCACTGCGGGTCAGCAAAAGCTTCGCTTGAGCTGCCGCGCCTGATACGCCAGCGCGGTGATGCGTGACCAGTTGCCGTGCGCCAACGCGTCCGCCGGCGTCAGCCACGAACCGCCCACACACACCACATTGGGCAAGGCCAGAAACGCGCCTGCGTTTTCAATCGTCACACCGCCCGTGGGACAAAAATGCACGTCGCCAAACGGGCCGCCCCAGGCCTTGAGCATCGCCGGGCCACCGGCCTGCATGGCGGGGAAAAATTTCAGTTCGGTCAGGCCGTCTTCCTGCGCCGCCATGATCTCGCTGCCGGTGGCGACACCGGGCAGCAGGGGTATGCCGGCGTCGTGGCAGGCCTGCCCCACCGCATGCGTGTAGCCGGGGCTGACGGCAAAGCGCGCGCCAGCCATCGCGCTGGCCTGCGCATCGGCCGCGCTGCGCACGGTGCCGGCGCCCACCACCGCTTCGGGTACGTCCCGCGCAATGGCTTCAATGCACGCCAGGGCCTGCGGCGTGCGCAGCGTGACCTCAAGCATACGGATGCCGCCCGCGACCAGGGCGCGCGCAAGCAGCACCGCCTGCGCCACATCGGTCAGCACAATCACCGGGATGACCGGTGCGTCCTGCATGACCTGCAAGGCGGTGAGTTGTGCGCCAGCGCCGGATTCAGGGTGTGCGTTCATGGCTGGTATTACATCCACGACAACGCCCCCTGCTCGGCGGTCAGCGAACTGCGGCGCATGCCCGTAAACAGTGGCCGGCCCATGCCGATGCGGTTGCCCTCGCAAAGCTCCGTTGGTAACGTATCGGCCTGCCGGGCGGCCCATTCGGCCTCGGGCACCAGCGCCTGCAGCTGGCCGGTGATGGCATCGACCCGCACCCTGTCGCCGTCGCGTACCTTGGCCAGCGGGCCGCCCGCAGCCGCTTCGGGGGAGACATGGATGGCGGCGGGTACCTTGCCCGAGGCGCCGCTCATGCGGCCGTCGGTCACCAGCGCCACCCTGAAGCCCTTGCCCTGCAGCACCGCCAGCGGCGGCGTGAGCTTGTGCAGCTCGGGCATGCCGTTGGCCTGCGGGCCCTGCCAGCGAACCACGCAAATCACGTCGCGGTCCAGCTCGCCGGCGTTGAAAGCGGCGTGCAGGGCCTCTTGCGAGTCGAAGACGCGCGCCGGCGCTTCGATCACATGGCGGTCATCAGGGATGGCCGACACCTTGATGACGCTGCGGCCCAGATTGCCTTCGAGCAGCTTGAGGCCGCCAGTGGCGCTGAAGGGCTGCGTCACCGGACGAACAATCGATTCGTCTCTGGAAGCGCCGGTGTCATGCCACGTGATGGACGCGCCCGCTAGCGAGGGCTCGCGGGTGTATTCGCGCA
>NCGI01000450.1 GCA_002256925.1 Polaromonas sp. 28-63-22 | reverse complement strand
CATGCGGGCGCTGATCCGCTCCGGCCGGCCGCATGCGCAGTGGGCGACGTTTCAGGCTTACGACGACCCGGTTTTCCGGCCGCTGCTGGTCGGGCGCGGGGGGCCAGGTCGGCACTGAGCCTGCGGGCATTGAGGCGTCCGGAGCTTGCCGGGAAGCCCGTTTCATGCATCAAAATGGCCTGCAGCCCAATCAATATATGCGCCACCAGCTATCGAATCTATAGCGACTTGGCCCGGGTGCGAACGCGCATACGTGCAGTGGCGGCCCGGTCAGCCCGCTCCCACACGCGCACCGGCCCCAGGCCCACAGCCGCTGCACGCGCCCGCCGACTTGAAATGCGCTGAAACCGTTCCATCGTGACGGGTGCTGCTGCCACGCAGACCAAACGGCGTCGCTTCTGTCCGAGCCAACCGGGTTTGCGGGGGTCGCGCGGGCCGGCCGGAGCGGGGAAATGGCGCACCACGGCGATCTTTACATCCCCGAAACCAAGGGCGTTGAACTAGGCGTTCGGCCCGGTGTCATACTGACTGTTAAGGGTTATTACTTAGTAGCCATGCGCTATTCAAGCCATTGAACGGCTTCATTGGCAGTCTCCCGTGGGGAGTGCTAATATTTGACCTTAGAAAAGGAGTTCTGCTTTGTCATACGCTCTTTCCCCCCGCACCACGTCGGCCGCCCTGGCTGTGCCTGTGCCTGCAACGTCCGCCGTCGGCGCGGTCAACCCGTGGACGCTCGTGCCTCCGCTGGGCAACCTCGACGCGTACATTTCGGCGGTCAACCGCCTGCCCATGCTCACGCTGGAGCAGGAACAGGCTTTTGCCAAAGACCTGAAGGAAAACAACAACCTTGACGCCGCCGGCAAGCTGGTGCTGTCGCACCTGCGCCTGGTGGTGTCGATTTCGCGCAAATACCTGGGTTACGGCCTGCCCCACGGCGACCTGATTCAGGAGGGCAACATCGGCCTGATGAAGGCCGTGAAGCGCTTTGACCCCGACCAGGGCGTGCGGCTGGTGAGCTACGCCATGCACTGGATCAAGGCGGAGATGCATGAGTACATCCTGAAGAACTGGCGCATGGTCAAGGTCGCCACGACGAAGGCGCAGCGCAAGCTGTTTTTCAACCTGCGCTCGATGAAGCAGGGTTTCAAGGACGACGCCGACGTGGCGACGCACCGCGATTCGCTGACCGAAGGCCAGATCGACTCGATGGCGAAAACGCTGAATGTCAAGCGCGAGGAAGTCATCGAGATGGAGCAGCGCATGTCGGGCGGCGACGTGCTGCTGGACCCGAGCCCGGGCGATGACGGCGAAGACGCCTTCGGCCCGATTGCCTACCTGGCCGACGCCACGCAGGAGCCGAC
>NCGI01000449.1 GCA_002256925.1 Polaromonas sp. 28-63-22 | reverse complement strand
AGCTTTTTCACCAGCACCTGGCTCTTACGGTCCCAGTTGTATTTGCGCTTGCGGGCTTCGGGCAGCCAGTCCGGATCGACCTGTACGAAGCCGCGCTTGATGAACCAGTGCATGGTGCGCGTGGTCAGCACAAAGATGCTTTGCAGGCCGGCGGCGCGGGCGCGTTGCTCGATGCGCTTGAGGATTTTTTCGCCGTCGCCCTGGCCCTGGCTTTGCGGTGATACCGTCAGCGCGGCCATTTCGGCGGTTTTGGCTTCGGTGTAGGGGTACAGCGCGGCACAGGCAAAAATGACGCCGTCGTGCTCGATGATGGAGTACTGGCCGGCGTCGCGTTCGATTTCGGTGCGGCCACGCTTGACGAGCGTGCCGTCTTTCTCGAACGGTTCGATCAACTGCAGGATGCCGCCCACGTCGTCGGGCGTGGCTTCGCGCAGCGACTCCAGTTTTTCATCGACCACCATCGTGCCGATGCCGTCGTGCACATAAATTTCGAGCAGCAGCGCGCCGTCGGTCGCAAAGGGCAGGATATGGCTGCGCTCGACGCCTTCCTTGCAGGCCTTCACGCAATGCTGCAGATAGAACGCGGTATCGGTGGGACGTTCGCCCGGCTCCAGCGTGGCCAGCAGGCGTTCGGCGGCGGCCAGCGGCAGTTCGGTGTCGATAGGGTTGTCATCGCTTTCAGGCTGGTCGGGCTGAACGCGGATGCCCGGGATCTCCGTCAGGAAAATCAGCTTGTCAGCCTGCATGGCAATCGCCACCGAGGTAGCGACCTCTTCCATTGTCAGGTTGAAGGCTTCGCCGGTCGGCGAAAAGCCGAACGGCGACAGCAGCACCATGGCGCCAAAGTCCAGCGTGCGCACAATGCCGGCGACGTCCACCTTGCGCACCATGCCCGAGTGCTTGAAGTCCACGCCGTCCAGAATTCCCACCGGGCGGGCCGTGATGAAGTTGCCCGAGATGACGCGCACCGTGGAGCCGGCCATCGGCGTGTTCGGCAAACCCTGGCTGAAGGCTGCTTCGATTTCGTAGCGCAACTGGCCGGCGGCTTCCTGGGCGCTGTCCAGGGCCACTTCATCGGTGATGCGCATGCCGTGCGAGTATTTGGCTTCGTGGCCCTTGGCCTTGAGCTGCTCGTTGACCTGCGGCCGGAATCTTGCCACGGTGCGTGTGAATGTAGGGCGCCACCGAGCGGAACCACGGGACAAAGGTGAAATTGAAAACGGTGGACATGGGGCGCTTTCGGGTGCGGGATTCTATCCGTGAGAGGGTTCTGTACCGGGTCGGTCAATAGCAAGCCCGGCGCGGCCTGGCTGCCACAACGAAAAATTGCCACGAGTGTAAGGGACGCTGCTCCGGGCAGGCCGTTGCGCCATGCCGACTTCCACGTTTGTTGGACTGGCGTATTACAGGTACCCTTCGTCTTTATGGAAAAGTACGTTTTCGGGTTTTGGGGCTGCTATTTTGGAACCAGTGTCCTGATGCTGGGCATTTCAGCGTTCGCTTTTTCACGCTCGTTGCGACGGGTTTCGGTCAACGCCGCCCTGGCGACCCTGGGGTCGGCCTTTTTTGCGTTTGCTTTCCTGGGTGGGTTTGCATCGGGCGACAGCGACCGGGACGCCCGTTTGCTGGCACATGTCAGCGTCGTGGTTTCTGCGTCGCTGGTCTATTTGCTGCTTTACGTGCTCGGAATCCTGCGCCAGCGGGAGGTCGCACGCCGTGCCGGACTGGCACTGGCGGGTGTGACAGCTCTTGTGCTGGCCGGCAGCTGGTCGTTGGAGCCGCTTCAGGCACAGGCCCTGGGCACCGCCATAGCCTGCCTGATCGGCCTGGCAGCGCTGGTGTTGAGCCTACGCCGCGCGCTGCGCGGCGACCGCCTGGCGTGGGTCGTGGTGGTCGGGGTTTTCTTCATGCTGCTCGCGATTGCGGGCCTGGGCTGGATCGCGCTGCATCGGTCGGGCGCGCCCTGGCAGCTTCACGCCTTGACCGCAACGGCCGCCACCGCTTACCTCGTCACGATGGCAAGCGTGCTCTGGATGCGTTATGCCTACCTGGTCAGACCGGCAGGATGGTGGGCGAGGCTTTCAGGCAATACCGCGACGACCCGGTGCCTCTGGGCATGATCGTGGTGTCGATTGCCAATCTGGATGTGCTGGGAAAGCTCTACGGCCAGTCGGCGGTGAACCATGCCCTGTTCGTCTGTGCCGGGCGCTTGCGGCGCGAAGTACCTGAGTACGCCGAAACAGGGCGCCTTGCCGATGACAGTTTCTTGCTGCTGGTGCGCAACTGCAGCAACAGCGGGCCGTTGCTGGCGCTGGCGCGCGCAGTGCAGGCCCGCCTGTCCCGGCCGGTCAAGCTCAACACCAGTTTCGAGGCCGGCTCGATTGGCGCCAAGCAGACGCGCTGGGTTGCTGAGATCGGCGTAGGGGTTTTGCGGGTGTACCGGCCCGACGCCCGAGCCGCCAGTGCCGTCGCGATGGGACGCGGCATGTCGCGCACAGCCTGGAGCTACCCGAGCAGGGTGGCCTGGTATGACGAGAAAAGCGGTGAGATCGTCGGCATGCCGCTGGTGCCGGCGTAGCTGGAGCCGCGACGCATGCCGGTCGGGACCTGAATCGGGGTCGTGGCCCGACCGCCGATAATTGCGCGACAGGCAAGCCGCCTGTTAACGGCGTTCCTTTTCCCATTCTGATCGAAGCTCCTTTGTCCTCGTCACCGCTTGCCATCACCTTTCCCGATTCGCTTCCGGTCTCAGCCCGACGTGACGACATCACCGCCGCACTCAAGGCCCATCAGGTCATTATTGTTTGCGGGGAAACGGGCTCGGGTAAAACCACCCAGCTGCCGAAAATTGCGCTGGCAATGGGCCGGGGCAAGCTCAACTACCCGGCCGGTCAGCGCGGCAAACTGATCGGGCACACGCAGCCGCGCCGCATTGCGGCTTCCAGCGTGGCCAAGCGG
>NCGI01000072.1 GCA_002256925.1 Polaromonas sp. 28-63-22 | reverse complement strand
ACGTAGACTTATCCACAACCGAGTAGCCCAATTTATCTATAACCAGGTGGCTCAATATTGGTCCGGAATGGTGGATCAGTTTGTCTCCGGAATCAACAGGCTACCCCATGGCCAGCCAACTACTATTGAGGGAATCGCGATGGCTTGCTCTATTCTCGGTGTTGGGTTGGCTTCCACCGGTGAAGGTTTGCTTGCTTTCCTCGTGAGAGTATTAAAGTGGTCGAAATCAAAAGTCCGATCTGGTGCGAAGAAATCCCACAACCTCATCGCCAGCTTCAACCCGCCCGCCTTTGTCATCAGGAATTCATCGGGATCGTAATCGTTTGAATCATGCCGGATGGTCACACCCGACTTCATCCAGTAACCAGAACTGAAAAGATCAGCGGTTATATCTTTTCTTTCATTGAAGCCGCCGTATTCATCCAAGGGGTTTCCGTCCAATGCGTCTGCAAGTCCGTAGCCTGTGCCGCGATACATCATCATCGTGTCGCAGTCGTAGCATCCGTGAAGGGCGTCAAGTAGTTCCGGGATTGATGCTTCCCCGTTAGATAGGTCTGATACCGCTTGAATGATTGTGATGATTGGTATTAGCTGTGCCCTAGGCATTGGCTCTGCCAGCTCTCGTGGAGCGGCAAGTATTTTTAAATCTTTCATGCTTTCCCTGTCTCGCACCTGAAAAGAAAACCAGCGCCGCCGGGTCAGGGTGTCCCGGTTTTCACCACGGGCAATTACTCCGTGGCTAGGCGTGGCTTAAAACTTTTTACCTGCTCGCGCTGCCGCCAGCCGACATGAGGCCCATCGCAAACCCGACGTAGTACCAAAGGCCGGTATTGGGCCTGCCGATAAGCTCAATTGAGTCCAGAAACGAAACGCCGACCAAGCTGCAAGCCCACGAAATCACGTTGGCCAGCAGGGCGAAAAAGAAGATCAGGCCATGCCATACGCCGGAAAAGAAGCCGTAGGGGTCTCGCACCGATTCACTGGTGAAGTGCGCCGCACACCCCGTGACCAATACCATAAAGGACAGCAATATCCCGATCTTGCAGATTCGCATCACGCCGCCTTGAACGGAATCACGTCAGCACCGCGCGCCAGCTTGTCCAGGTAGTCCGCCCATTGCTGCATCATCCCGGCTCGGTGTTTCAGGTATTGCGTGCGGTTGTACGCCCGCCCGTTGGCATCCTTCACGGCGTGGGCTAGCTGCGCTTCAATCACCAGCGGGTCAACGTTCAATTCCTCTGCCAGTAGCGTGCGTGCCGTGGCCCGGAAACCATGCACGCTTTGCGCATCTGGCCCGTAACCCAGCGTCAGCAGCGCGGCCCGTAAGGTGTTGTCACTGATTGGCCGGTCGTGGCTGCGTTCACCATGAAAACACAAAGCGCCGTGGCCGGTCAGTGGGTGCAGCTTGCGCAGTATCTCCACCGCCTGCCGGGATAAGGGCACCAGGTGGGGATCACCGTTTTTCTTGCCCTCTACGCGCCGTTTCATGCGTATCGCCGGGATAGTCCACAGTGCCGCGTCAAGATCAAATTCAGCCCATGCCGCCGCCCGCAGTTCGCCAGGACGTTGAAACAGCAACGGTGCAAGCTGTAGCGCCGCCCGCACAATCGGCCCGCCCTGATAGCCCCGAATCACCCGGATCAGTTCACCCAGCTTCACCGGGTCGGTAATGGCTGCAAAGTGTTTGCCGTGGTGGGGCTTCAATGCACCGCGAATATCGGCGCTAACGTCCCGCTGTGCCCTGCCAGTGGCCACCGCATAACGCCACACCTGCCCCGCCGTGGTCAGTACCCGATGTGCAACATCAAGCGCCCCGCGTTCCTCTACCCTGCGCACCGTGGCCAGTAGCTCGATAGCTTCAATTTCGCCGATGTGTCGGGCTCCCAAAAATGGGAACAGGTCTTTTTCAAGATTGCGCTTTTCACGGATGGCGTAATGGCTGCTCCAACTGTCCAGTTTCATGGCGTACCATTCCAGCGCCGTCGCCTTGAAGGTGTTGCCCGCCGGGGTCAGGGCTTTCAGCTTCTCAACCTTGCGAACCTGCACCGGATCACGCCCGTCTGACTTATGCGACTTGGCTGCGTCCCGCGCCTTGCGTGCATCCTTTGCGCCCACGTCGGGATAACTGCCCAGCGCCATACGTGCCTCTTTGCCGTCTTTGCGGTATTTCCAAAACCAGCGTTTTGATCCTGCCGGGCTAATTTCAAGATACAGCCCGCCCGAACACGCCAGCCGCGCCCGGCTCTTTCCCGTTGGACATGTTGCGTTTTTGCATTCGGCGTCGGTCAGCATGGGGGAACAACTCCAGGGGTGGGGGAACAATCAAAGGGGGCTGTCACTGGGAAACGGGGGAACAACTACCCCCAAAACCCAGTTTACCCCCACTTGTTCCCCCGTATGTTCCCCCGCTTTGATGTGCAAGTCAACATCGTGCTTTGTACGCCGTTGCAGCGTAAGACATTGATTTACCAATGAAAAAAGCCGCTAAGTGTATGTCCTTAGCGGCCTTTATATTGCCTAATGGTCGGTGTGAAAGGATTCGAACCTTCGACCCCTTGCACCCCATGCAAGTGCGCTACCAGGCTGCGCCACACACCGATCAGAGCAAGAGTATAACGTGCACCAACAGGCACTCCGGCCTCGTTTCAGAAGCCGGTGGTGAGCAAGTCCCTGAGTTCCACGAGTTCGCGGCGTACCAGTTGAAGCCGCTGCTGCGCCACGCTACCCGTCGGAAGGTCGGCACCCGCGAATTCGCTTTCTTCGAAATCGGTCGAATCTTCAAAATCATCGAGCACCGAATCGCCGCCCTCCAGGACCTCGACACCTTCAAGCATGACTTCGCCATTTCGGCGTTTGTCCCGCTCGACTTGCACGATCTCCTGCAATTTGTTTCGGGCGCCGCTGATGGTGAAACCCTGGTCGTACAGCAAATCACGGATGCGGCGGATCATGAGCACTTCGTGGTGCTGGTAGTAACGCCGGTTGCCGCGCCGCTTCATCGGGCGCAGTTGCGTAAACTCTTGCTCCCAATAACGGAGCACATGAGGTTTGACACCGCACAAGTCGCCGACCTCACCGATGGTGAAGTAGCGTTTCGCGGGAATGGGAGGAAGCATTTTCTCCAATTAAATCAATGCGCTATAGAGGGAACCTCTAAATCTACGCCAAGTCTAAAGCAAGCGCAAACAGTTACAGGTACTTTCGCTGAAATGTTGTTTTGTAACAAATATGACATCTACTAACGCTGCCGCAGCGGCGGCGTCCTGCCCCAGCGTGAGGTCAAAGCCCCAAAAAATTCAGGGAGCGACGGCGTCGCCCTGAATTTGGTCTTTTAGTTTGTGGCTGGCGTGAAACGTCACCACGCGGCGCGCCTGGATGGGAATGGCCTCCCCGGTGCGCGGATTGCGGCCTGGTCGCGGCGCCTTGGTACGTATCTGGAAATTGCCGAAGCCGGAAATCTTGACGTCCTTGCCCTCAACAAGACTGCCTGACACCAGGTCAAAGAAAGCGTCGATCATGTCTTTGGACTCGCGCTTGTTCAGTCCGATCTGCTCGAACAGCAATTCAGCCAGATGGGCTTTGGTGAGCGCCGGCGTCTCGAGACTTTCGACCGAGAATTCCATGGGAGATTCTTGTGGCATCTTTTTATTATTGGGAGTTTCAGGTGCGCACGCGCGCATTGAGCGCGCCTTGCAGATTTCCTAGTACCGACCGGACCGTTGCCTCGATGTCTTCGTCGGTCAGTGTAGCGGTGTCGCTTGAAAGCACCAAACGCACAGCCATGCTTTTTTCCCCCATGTGCATGGCGGCAGTGGCCTGTTGCGGGCGGTAAACATCGAACAGCCGCGCCTCTCGCAACAGCCCGCCGCTGTCGGCGCCTGCGATGGCGCTCATCAGTGCGGCGTGGGTCGTTTTTTCCGGGACGATCACGGCGATATCACGCTCGACCGCTTGCAGCTTGCTGACTGCCCTGAAAGACGGCACCTGACGCACGAGTACGGCATCAAGTGCCAGCTCGAAAACAAGCGGCGCGTGTGGCAGATCGTAGCCTTGCCGCCACTGCGGATGCAGTTCGCCGACGTGTCCGATCTGCTGCCCTGCAACCCATACCGCAGCCGAGCGACCGGGATGCAGGGCCGGATGCTCGGCCGGCGTAAACACTGCTTTCAACGGGGCCAGCAACGCTTCCACATCGCCTTTGACGTCATAAAAATCGACAGACTTGTCCGAGCCATCCCAATGCAGGCCTGCGCGGGGGCCATAGGCCAGACCCGCCACCCGCATCGGCTGGTCAAATCCGGCCACGGTGGTATCGGTGTTGACACTGCCGGCATCGCGTAAAAATACCCGACCGATCTCGAACACATTGACGCGTCCGGCTTTGCGGTCGAGATTGAATTTGAGTACCTGCACCAGCGAACCAAGCAGCGAAGAACGCATGACGCTCATCTGGCTGGCGATGGGATTCAACAGTTTGACTGGATGGGGATTGCCCGAAAGCTCATGCTCCCACCGCGCTTCGACGAAGCTGAAATTGATGGTTTCCTGGTAGCCCAGCGACGCCAGCGCGCGGCGCACCGCGTAAGGGCTGCGCTCACACTCGCCGCGGAGTCTTGCGGTGACAGGCGCCAACGGCGGTGTTGCGGGCAGCCGGTCGAAGCCGATCATGCGGATCACTTCTTCGATGAGGTCTTCTTCGATCTGCAGATCAAAGCGGTAGCTGGGCGGTGTCACGGTCAGCGTGCCTTCGCCCGCAGCAACCGGCAAGCCCAGACGGCTGAGCGCGTCCAGGCATTGGGCCTGCGTCAGCGGCATGCCGATGATTTTGGCGGCCCGCGCCACGCGAAGCGTCACGGGACTAGCCTTGGGCCTATTGACCTGCGTATCGTCGATCGGGCCGCATAGGGTCTCGGGCGTACCGCAGATGTCGAGAATCAGTTGCGTGATGCGCTCAAGATGCTCTACCGTATGCCCGGGGTCCACGCCACGCTCGAAGCGGTGACCGGCATCGGTGGAAAAGTTATAGCGACGCGATCGCCCCGCAATGGCTTTGGGCCACCAGAAAGCCGCCTCGACATACACATGCCGCGTGTTATCGGACACGGCTGTTGCATCACCGCCCATGATCCCCGCCAGCGATTCGACCTGCACGTCGTCAGCAATCACGCCCACTTTTTCGTCCACCTCCACGGTGCTGCCGTTTAGAAGTTTGATCGTTTCACCGGCTCTGCCCCAGCGAACATCCAGCCCGCCATGAATCTTGTCGAGATCAAAAATATGCGAGGGACGACCCAGCTCGAACATCACGTAGTTGGAAATGTCCACCAGCGCCGTCACGCTGCGCTGGCCGCAGCGCGCAAGGCGGTCCACCATCCAGGCCGGGGTGGCCGCCTTCGTATTGACATGACGCAGCACCCGGCCCGAAAACCGGCCACACAGGTCGGGCGCGCTGATCCTGACGGGCAAACGGGTGCCGTCGGTGACAGCGGCAACCGGAAACGGCGACGTCTTCAGGGGTGCGCCGGTCAGCGCGGCCACTTCGCGCGCCACACCGTAAACGCTGAGGCAATGCGCCAGGTTCGGTGTGAGCTTGAGGGTAAACAGGGTGTCGTCGAGCTGCAGGTGCTCGCGGATATCCTGCCCCAGGGTCGCGTCAGCCGCCAGTTCAAGCAGGCCGCCATGGTCATCCGATAGCTTGAGTTCACGCGCCGAGCAGAGCATGCCCTGGCTCTCAACGCCACGCAGCTTGCCCACCTTGATGAGAAACGGTTCGCCATCGTCACCTGCAGGCAACGCGGCCCCCACCAGAGCACACGGCACCTTGATGCCGACGCGGGCATTCGGCGCGCCGCAGACGATGTTGAGAAGGGCGCCCTGCCCGACATCGACCTGGCAAACACGCAGCCGGTCGGCATTGGGATGCTGGACGGCTTCCCTGATCTCGCCGACCACAATGCCAGTGAACGGAGGAGCCACCGGCTTGATTTCTTCCACCTCCAGCCCGGCCATCGTGAGCGTATCGGCCAGTTGCTGGGTCGTCAGCGGCGGGTTGCAAAATTCGCGCAACCAGGATTCTGGAAATTGCATGGATGAGCCTTGTATTTTTCTTAGGACTGGAATTGCGACAGGAAGCGAACATCCCCATCAAAGAACAAGCGCAGGTCGTTCACCCCATAGCGCAGCATGGTCAGGCGATCGGGGCCCATGCCGAAGGCAAAACCGATGTATTTTTCGGGGTCCAGGCCCATGTTGCGCACCACGTTGGGATGCACCTGCCCCGAGCCCGCCACCTCCAGCCAGCGACCCGCCAGCGGCCCGGTCTGAAACTGGATATCGATCTCGGCGCTAGGCTCCGTGAAAGGGAAAAAGCTGGGGCGAAACCGCAGCACCAGATCGTCGCTTTCAAAAAAAGTCCGGCAAAAGTCGGTGAAGACAAACTTCAGATCCTTGAAGCTCACGTTCTCGCCGATCCACAAGCCTTCGCACTGGTGGAACATGGGCGAATGGGTGGCATCGCTGTCAACGCGGTAAGTGCGGCCTGGCGCGATCACGCGAATTTCAGGCATGGAGCCGCCAGCGTCTATCACCGCACGGTGCTTTTTGACGTGCTGCACGGCGTAACGGATTTGCATCGGACTGGTGTGGGTGCGCAGCAAATTCGGCGCGGCTTCCGTGCCACCTTCTACATAGAAGGTATCGTGCATGGAGCGTGCCGGATGATCTTCCGGCGTATTGAGCGCGGTGAAATTGAACCAGTCGGTTTCAATTTCAGGGCCCTGGGCCACGTCAAAACCCATGGAACCAAAAATGGCTTCGATGCGCTCCAGCGTGAGCGATACCGGATGCAAGCCGCCTTGCGGGCGCTGCCGGCCCGGCAGACTGACATCCAGCGCTTCAGCCTTGAGCTGCTTTTCGAGATCGGCCTGGGCCATGCCCAGTCGCCGCGCGTTCAGCGCTGCCTCAATGGCCTGTTTGGCCAGGTTGATAGCGGCGCCACGCGATTTTTTCTCCTCGACGCTCAGCGCCGCCATGCCCTTCATGAGTTCCGTGATGCGGCCCGATTTGCCCAGGAACTGCGCTTTGGCGTTCTCCAGATCGGCAGGGGTCGTGGCGTGCTCAAAACTGGCGGTGGCCTGGCCGACCAATTCTGTAAGTGCATCAGGTTGGATCATAATTTTCTTGTGCGAAATGTGTAAACGGCAGCACCGTGGCGTCTGAAGTCAAGCCAGCCACGAAAAAGGGCCAGAGCCTTTTCAAGCTCCAGCCCTTTATTTTCGTGCGCGAGCAGCTATTGAATCAATAGCATCCCGTCTTGAAAATCAGGCAGCCAGCTTGGCTTTCACCTGCTCGACGATGGCGCCGAAAGCAGCGCTGTCGTGGATGGCCATGTCGGAAAGAACCTTGCGGTCGATCTCGATGCCGGCCTTCTTCAGTCCATTGGCGAACTGGCTGTAGGTCATGCCGAACGAACGGCTGGCAGCATTGATACGCGCGATCCACAACTGGCGGAACACGCGCTTTTTGGTACGGCGGTCACGGTAGGCATATTGCCCGGCCTTCATCACCGCTTCTTTGGCGATACGGAAGACGTTACCGCGGCGACCGCGGAAACCTTTTGCAAGGGCTAAAACTTTTTTGTGGCGGGCGCGAGCCGTTACACCACGTTTGACGCGAGGCATGTGTGTACTCCTTGTTCGTCGTTAGTTAAATGCCACGGCCGGGCAGCATCTGTGCCATGTGACCCATATTGGTCTCATGAACAGCCACTGATCCACGCAGGTGACGTTTGTTTTTGGTGGTCTTCTTGGTCAGGATGTGACGTTTGAAGGCTTGACCGCGCTTGACGGTGCCACCTGGACGAACGCGGAAACGCTTTTTGGCGCCGCTCTTGGTCTTCATTTTGGGCATGTGTATGCTCCTTTTCATTTGTGCTCGTGAGGCGCTGCGAACATTCCGCAGACTTGACGGCCCCGAGCCACTTGTTAGTGACGAGTTTTTAGGCCTGCCACTTGTTAGTGGCGAGTTTTTAAGCCTGCCACTTGTCAATGACCCGCCCGAGGGCTGGCCATGGTGCGCGAAGGGCTTTCACCCCCCGCTTTTGGAAAGCCGGCTTGTCGCCGACTTTCACAGGAGCGCCTTTCGGCATCCCCCTGAAACTCGCTTCGGGCTTTAAGCCGAAGCGGCCGGTGCGGATTCCGCCGCCGGCTTGGCGCTTGGCTTTTTACGGCCCGGCGCAATCATCATGACCATCTGGCGACCTTCGAGCTTGGGGAACTGCTCCACGACAATCAGGTCGGCCAATTCATCCCGTATACGTGCCAGCAAGGCCAGTCCGAGTTCCTGGTGCGTAATCTCGCGACCGCGAAAACGCAGCGTGATCTTGCACTTGTCGCCCTCATCCAGAAAGCGCTTGATATTGCGCAACTTGATGTTGTAGTCACCATCGTCAGTGCCGGGACGGAATTTGATTTCCTTGATCTCGATCACTTTTTGTTTGGATTTCGCGTCTGCCGCCTTTTTCTGCTCGGCGTACTTGAACTTTCCGTAGTCCATCAACCGACATACCGGCGGCACCGCCGTGGGAGAAATCTCCACCAGATCGACGTCATACTCCCCGGCAAGCCGCAAGGCTTCGGTAATACTGACAATGCCGAGCGGTTCATTCTCGGGCCCTGACAGACGCACTTCAGGGGCCATGATTTCACGATTCAGGCGGTGCTTGCGCTCTTCGCGGTGACGGCGATCACGAAATTCAGTAGCGATGGTTCAAATCCTTCAATGTCTGCTATAAAAGCTATAGCTGCTTGCGCCCGTGCTTATTGCGCTAGAGGCCAAAATCATTCAACAAAGTGAACGATTTCAGACCTTCAGCGCGATATCGGACGCGATCTGTTTGGCAAACGCTTCGAGTGACATGACCCCAAGGTCTCTATTGCCCCGGGCTCGAACTGCCACTGCGCCGGCTGCTTTCTCCTTGTCGCCAACGACCAGGATGTAGGGCAGCTTCTTCAGCGCGTGCTCCCGTATTTTATACGTAATTTTCTCATTGCGCAGGTCCAGGTGGACCCTAAGCCCTTGATTTTGCAGCGTTTTGGCCACTTCCCGAGCGTATTCTGCCTGGGAATCAGTGATGGTGAGCACCGAAACCTGCTCGGGTGCGAGCCAGACCGGAAGCGCGCCCGCGTGCTCCTCGATCAAAATGCCGATAAACCGCTCCAGGCTGCCGACGATTGCGCGGTGCAGCATGACGGGTCGATGCCGCGCGCCGTCTTCGCCGACGTACTCGGCGTCGAGCCGCTCCGGCATCGAAAAATCGACCTGCATGGTGCCGCACTGCCACTGCCGGCCAATCGCGTCTTTCAGCGTGTATTCGATCTTGGGCCCGTAAAACGCACCATCACCCGGAGATATCTCGAAGTCGCACCCTGAGGCGCGCAGGCTTTCCATCAAGGCGTGCTCGGCCTTGTCCCAGCTTTCGTCGGAGCCGATGCGCGCCTCGGGCCGCGTGGCGACCTTGTAAATGATGTTCTTGAAACCGAAATCGGTATAGACCTTCTGCAGCAGCGTCGTGTAGTCAACGCACTCTTTGAGAATCTGCTCTTCGGTGCAGAAAATGTGGCCATCGTCCTGCGTAAAGCCGCGCACCCGCATGATCCCGTGGAGGCCGCCCGAGGGTTCGTTGCGGTGGCACTGGCCGAATTCTCCGTAACGCAGCGGAAGGTCGCGGTAGCTCTTGATGCCCTGCTTGAAAATCAGGATGTGGCCCGGGCAATTCATCGGCTTGAGCGCGTATTCGCGCTTTTCGCTTTCCGTGGTAAACATGTTGTCGCGGTACTTGTCCCAGTGCCCCGTTTTTTCCCACAGCGTCTTGTCGATGATCTGCGGGCCTTTGACCTCCTGATAGCCGTTGTCCTGGTAGACCTTGCGCATGTACTGCTCGACGCCCTGCCACACCGTCCAGCCTTTCGGGTGCCAGAACACAAGACCCGGCGCGTGGTCATCGATATGGAACAGGTCCAGTTCCTTGCCAAGCTTGCGGTGGTCGCGCTTCTCGGCTTCTTCCAGTTGCACAATGTATTGCTGCAGTTCGTCCTTGGTCGCCCAGGCCGTGCCATAAATGCGCTGCAGCATTTCGTTGCGATGGTCACCACGCCAGTAGGCCCCGGCGACCTTCATCAGCTTGAAGAATTTCAGCTTCCCCGTGCTCGGCACATGCGGGCCACGGCACAGGTCTTCAAAATTGCCCTCGCGGTACAGGCTTACATCCTCGCCGGCCGGAATGCTGGCAATGATCTCGGCCTTGTAGTGCTCACCGATGCTTTTGAAATGCGCCACCGCTTCGTCACGCGGCAGCACCCTGCGCTGGACAACT
>NCGI01000448.1 GCA_002256925.1 Polaromonas sp. 28-63-22 | reverse complement strand
GCATCGAGCGACTCGAAGCGGTCTTGCAGTTCGACGCCGTACGCGCCGATGTTTTGCACCGGCGACGCACCGACGGAGCCGGGAATCAGCGCCAGATTTTCCAGTCCCGGGTAGCCGTTTTCCAGTGTCCAGGTGACCAGGTCGTGCCAGCTTTCACCGGCGCTGGCCTCGACGATCCAGGCCTTGGCGGTCTCGCTGTGAAGGCGCTTGCCCAGCAATTCGACCTTGAGCACCAGCGGTTTGACGTCGCCCGTCAGCACGATGTTGCTGCCGCCGCCCAGCACAAATTTGGGCAGCGGACTGAGCGCGGAATCGTGCAGAACTGCCGCAATATCGGCCTCATGGGCGATACGCACGAGCGTGAGCGCCTTGGCCACGATACCGAAGGTGTTGGAATGCTGGAGCGGAACGTTTTTCTCGACTAACATCAGCCAGATTGTCTCATTGCCCCTGCACCGCCCACCCTTTACCCTCTAGAGAAGCCCCCAACATGCCTTCATTCGATACCGTGCTCGAGGCCGATCTGGTCAAAGTGAAAAATGCCGTGGAAAACACCGGCAAGGAAATCGCCACGCGCTTTGACTTCAAGGGCACGGCGGCGGCCATCGAACTGAAGGAAAAGGACATCACGCTGATCGGCGACAGTGATTTCCAGATCGACCAGATCAACGATATTTTGCGCAACAAGCTCACCAAAGCCGGCGTGGACGTGCGTTTTCTCGATGTCGGCAAGGTCGAGAAAATCGGCGGCGACAAGGTCAAGCAGGTGACCAAGGTGCGCAACGGCATCGAGACCGAGCAGGCCAAGAAAATCCAGCAATTGATCAAAGGCAGCAAGATCAAGGTGCAGGCTGCCATTCAGGGCGATGCGGTGCGCGTGACGGGCGGCAAGCGCGACGATTTGCAGGCTGCGATGGCCATGATCAAGGCTGAAATCAGCGATTTTCCGTTGAGCTTCAATAACTTTCGCGACTAGATATGGCCCCCACGCTCGCCACTGCGCCTGCGGCCCGGCCAAGCTTCATCCGTGGCCCCTGCTGGGCTGGACAGGGTTCGCTCACAATGGCCTTTGCCCGAAGGATTCATTTCGTGCTTGTATTGGTCGCCGCTATGGCCATGGGAGCAGCACAAGCCCAATCCGTCGCCCTCGCCGGCATGCTGGGCAGCAAGGCGCTGTTGATCGTGGACGGCACGCCGCCCAAGACCGTGGCGACAGGCGAAACGCATCAGGGTGTGAAAGTGGTTTCGACCGCAGGCGATCAGGCTGTGATCGAGCAGGCGGGCAAGCGGCGCACGCTGCGCGTGGGCGAAGCGCCGGTGAGCCTGGGCGGCGCGGGTGCGTCGGCCGGTCGTGGCACGCGCATT
>NCGI01000447.1 GCA_002256925.1 Polaromonas sp. 28-63-22 | reverse complement strand
TTTTGCCCAGCCGGGTTGAAAGCCAGTCGAAAGCGAGCGCTAGTTTAAGTAATGCAGACACGAATGATTTCTCTCAAAAAAGTGTTTTGCCCTGAAAAAACGGCTGTCGGCAGGCCGCTGGAATCTGTGGGATGTTACCCGGTCCGACCGTCCCGTTGACAAATGAATACATGTTGCGACGTCGGGAGCGCGCGGCGAATCTTGCCACAAGCACGAAGGCTTAAAGCAACAAGCAGGCCAGAAACGCCTGGCAGGGCGGCCAGCTGCGATCCCGACGGCGAAATGTCACAATATCCGGTCGATGCGCCCGGCCTGCCCGGCGGCGGTCTCAGTGCCTGGTGCTGACTGACCTCCCGTGTCGCAGGCTCCGCCAGAACCCACCCCTGCAGGATCTTCGTTTGGCTTCTGATTCCGCACCCGATTCATCGTCTGCCCGGCCGCTATCGCCGGGTGGCGCGGCTGGCCCTGGCAGGCCGGACTCGCCCCAGCTTCGCAGCGCCGGGCCCGAACTGCTGTCGCTGGCGCTCATGGACGCCCGCAACCACACGCTGCATCTTTTTGCCCAGTACCAGGCGGCGCTCGAGGCCGGGAGTTTTGCCGTGCCACAGTTACCCACCATCAACCCGCCGCTGTGGGAGCTTGGCCATGTCGGCTGGTTTCAGGAATGGTGGATCGGCCGCAACATGCAGCGTAACCAGGGCTCGCGCTGCGCGTCGGGGCAGACCCGGCTGGCGTCGATCGAGCCCAACGCAGACCGCTGGTGGGATTCGGCCCATGTGCCGCACAGCACGCGCTGGGCGCTCGATTTGCCCTCCCTGGCCAATTGCCGGGCCTACCTGCTCGACACACTGGAAAGCACGCTC
Organism: Polaromonas sp. 28-63-22; assembly: GCA_002256925.1. Classification (GTDB taxonomy): domain Bacteria; phylum Pseudomonadota; class Gammaproteobacteria; order Burkholderiales; family Burkholderiaceae_C; genus Polaromonas. Next base: position 508 of record NCGI01000447.1, on the reverse strand, counting down.
GACCTGCTGGACAAGGGGGGTGCGCCCGAAGGCTGCAGCGACGATGCCCTGTATTTTTACCGCCTGTGCCTGTTTCACGAAGACATGCATGGCGAGGCGTTTGTGATCACCGCCCAGACGCTGGGGTTGCCGCTCGACAAAAAGCTGGTCGCCGCCTTCACGCCCCCGCCTGTGGCCGTGCGTGAGCCGGTGCGGGTTCCCGCGACGGTCTGGCAACTGGGTAGTCCGCAGGGTGCAGGCTTCATTTTTGACAACGAAAAAGGCCCACACGCCATCAGCGTGCCCGAGTTCGAGATCGACGCGCAGCCGGTGAACTGGGCGCAGTTTGTCGAATTTGTCGATGACGGCGGCTACGACCGGGCCGAGCTGTGGCAGCCCGAAGGCTGGCGCTGGTTGCAAAGTCTCGCGGCCGGCGAGGGCCGTCGCGGCCCGCGCTATGTGGAAGAAATCGGCGTGGCCAGTGGGGCCGTCATGCAGACGCGGTTCGGGCGCGCCATGCGCATGCAGG
>NCGI01000446.1 GCA_002256925.1 Polaromonas sp. 28-63-22 | reverse complement strand
GGCAACGGTTCGCTCTCGCACATCGGCACCGAGATGTTCAAGCTGCAAACGCAAACCAGCATGGTGCACATCCCCTACCGTGGCTCCGGTCCGGCCTTGCAGGATGTGCTGTCAGGCCAGGTGCAGGTCTTCATCACCACCCCGCCTTCGGTGATGGGACAGGTGCAGCTCGGCAAGCTCAAGGGCCTGGCCGTTGCCGGAAAATCCCGCCACCCTGGCCTGCCGGGCGTGCCGACCACGAGCGAGGCCGGACTCAAAGGCTTCGAGCTGGAAGCCTGGGTCGGCATCTTTGCGCCGGCTGGCACACCGGCTGACGTGGTCAGCAAGCTGAGCGGCCAGATCAAGGCCGCGCTGGAGTTGCCTGAAACCAAAACACGTGCCGACGGAGCCGGCATCGAACTTCGCTACATGCCGCCTGCTGCGCTGGATGCGCTGGTCAAAAAGGAAACCGAGTTCTGGGCCAAAACCATCAAGACGGCTGGCATCAAGGCGGAATGATTGGCCTGCCCCGCAGGATCTGAACGGCTGGCCCGGCGCCGCCTGCCTGCGAGGCTTCCCGTTTCAAGAAGATATGGCGTCAAGCCCATACGCTACCTGCGCGACCAGCTATCTATTTAATAGCGACTGGCTGAGCTGAATAGCCATGTGCCAGAAGCTGCCCTGGCCGAATTCGCTACACTGGCCCGATGCTGCGCCCTCCTTTAAAACATTGCCGCGCTTGCGGTACCGCTGTGGACTACAGGGTCCCCGATGATGGCGACATCAAAGAGCGCGCGGTATGCCCGGCCTGCCTCACCGTGCACTACGAAAATCCGCTCAATGTCGTCGGCACGGTACCAGCCTGGGGTGAACACGGTGAGCAGGTTCTGCTGTGCAAGCGAAACATCGAGCCACGGCGCGGCAAGTGGACCCTGCCGGCTGGTTTTATGGAGCTGGGCGAAACCTCGTCAGAGGGCGCTGCCCGCGAAACCGACGAAGAAGCCGGGGCGCGCTTTGAAATGCTCGGGCTCTTCACGGTCATGAATGTGACCCGCGTGGGTCAGTTGCATCTTTTTTACCGCGCCCGCCTATTGGACACCGCGTTCAATCCGGGCCACGAAACGATGGAGGCCAGACTGTTTCTTGAATCCGAAATTCCGTGGGAAGAGCTTGCCTTCCGCACCGTGAAAGAAACACTGGAGCAGTATTTCGCCGACCGTCGCACGGGCGTTTTCGGCATTCATACCCTGGACATCAGTTAACGAGGCCAGGGCTGGTCTTGTGCCATTCGGCTGGTCGAGCCTGTCCTGAATTTTGTGTGCGAGGCATAGCATGACGACAAGGAGCATGTATGCCGACGAGCAAGACGAAGATAAAGAACGCGGCGATAGCCG
>NCGI01000445.1 GCA_002256925.1 Polaromonas sp. 28-63-22 | reverse complement strand
CATGGCGGCCAGAAAGCACGCCGGCTCGTGGCACTTGAGCCAGCAGCTCACATAGACCAGCTTGGCAAAACTGGCGGCGTGGCTTTCAGGAAAGCCGTATTCGCCAAAGCCCCGGATCTGGCTGAAAATCCGTTCGGAAAATTCTCGCTCGTAACCCTTGTCAACCATGCGCTCCACCAGCCGCGCATGAAAGCGCTCCACACCGCCCTTGCGCTTCCACGCCGCCATCGAACGGCGCAGGTCATCGGCTTCGTCGGCCGAGAAGTCGGCCGCAATCATGGCGATCTGCATCACCTGTTCCTGAAAAATCGGCACGCCCAGCGTGCGGCCCAGCGCGGCTTTCAGTTCGGGGTAGGCGTAGGCGATTTCGCCGCCCTGGCGCACCCGTTCGCGGTTTTTCAGATACGGATGCACCATGCCGCCCTGAATCGGCCCCGGCCGCACGATGGCAACCTCGACCACCAGATCGTAAAAGCAGCGCGGCTGCAGGCGCGGCAGCATCGACATCTGCGCCCGGCTTTCGATCTGGAACACACCCACGGTGTCGGCCTCGCAGATCATGTCGTAGGTGGGCGCATCGCCGGATTCGATCTGGTGCATCTGCAACTCGCCGCCGCGTGTTTCGTCAATCAGGTGCAGGCAGCGCCGGATGGCCGACAGCATGCCGAGCGCCAGCACATCGACTTTCAGCAAACCCATCGCATCAAGATCGTCCTTGTCCCACTGGATGATGCGGCGGTGTTCCATCGTGGCGGGCTGCACCGGCACCAGCCGCGTGAGCTTGCCCTGGGTGAGCACGAAGCCGCCCACATGCTGGCCCAGATGGCGCGGAAAGCCGATGAGTTGCACCGACAGATCAAGCCACTGCAACACCGGCCCGGCGTCGGCGCACAAACTGATTTCTTCGCGTTTTTTCTCCAGAAGCTGGCTGCCGTCGAACCAGAAGTTTTCCCTGGCAAAGGCCTCGATCCGTTCAGGCGCCACGCCGAGTGCCTTACCCACGTCGCGCAACGCGCTGCGTGGCCGGTAGCAGGTCACGGTGGCGGCAATGGCGGCGCGATCATGGCCGTATTTTTCGTAGATGTACTGAATGACTTCTTCACGCCGCTGGTGCTCGAAATCCACGTCGATGTCAGGTGGCTCGCGGCGTTCGCGGCTGATGAAGCGCTCGAACAGCAAATTGCTTTCAGCCGGATTGACGGCCGTGACACCGAGGCAAAAACACACCGCTGAATTGGCGGCCGAGCCGCGCCCCTGGCACAGGATTTTTTGCGCGACGGCAAAGCGCACGATGTCATGCACGGTGATGAAGTACATCTCGTAGTTAAGCTCTTCAATCAGGCCCAGCTCGTGGTGGAGCTGCGTCTGGATTTTT
>NCGI01000444.1 GCA_002256925.1 Polaromonas sp. 28-63-22 | reverse complement strand
TTCGGCCGAACGCAACGTCACGCCGGTCGATGCCCCGAAGGAAACGCTGTTTGCACTGCACCGGCATCTCGGCGTGGCGCGCTGCGTGATCGTGCAGTCTCTGGTGCACGGCTTTGACAATGCCGTGGTCGAGGACGCCATCCAGGCCGGCGGTGGCCGCTATCTGGGTGTGGCGCTGGTGCCGCAGGATGTGCCCGACGCCGAGTTGCAGCGTTTGAGGGTGGCCGGGTTTCGCGGTGTCCGGTTCAATTTCATGAAGCACCTCGGCAAGGGTGCCACCGTGCAGCAGGTCGTGGCCCTGACGCAGCGGCTGGCACCGCTGGACCTGCATCTGCAGATCCATTTCGAAAGCAGCCTGATCCACGAGCTTGCGCCGGTTCTGCGGCAGTCGGCTGTGCCGGTGGTGATCGACCACATGGGCCGGGTTGACGCTGCGCTGGGAGAGAACCACGCCGACTTCCACGCCCTGTGCGCGCTGCTGGACGACGCGCGCTTTTACGTGAAGGTCAGCGGCATCGACCGCATCGCCAAGGCGCCGCCGTATGCCGATGGCATCGTGCTGGCGCGGCGGCTGGTAGAACGCTTCCCCGAACGCTGTTTCTGGGGCACCGACTGGCCGCACCCCAACCACCACCATGTGCCCGATGACGGCGTGCTGGTGGATGCGCTGGCGCAGATCGCCCCGACGCCGGACGCTCTCGAAGCCCTGCTGGTCGGCAATCCGCAGCGTTTTTACCGGTTCGAATCATGACAAGGGCGCAGCCATGACCGGACGGCTGGCAGGCAAGGTGGCGCTGGTGGCCGGCGCGGGTTCGGTCGGGCCGGGCTGGGGCAACGGGCGCGCGATTGCGGTGCGTTTTGCGCAGGAAGGCGCACGGGTGTTTGCCATCGACCGCGATGCGGCGCGCATGCAGGAGACCGTGCGCCTGGTGACCGAGGCCGGCGGCGAGATTGACACGGCGGTGTGCGATGTCACGCAAGCCACGGCCGTGGCCGACGTGGTGGCGCAGTGCCTGGCGCGGTTTGGCCGCATTGATGTGCTGGTCAACAACGTCGGCGGCTCGGCGGCGGGCGGTCCAGTCGAGATGAGCGAGGAAGTCTGGGACGCGCAGCTTGATCACAACCTCAAAAGCGTTTTTCTGGGCTGCAAGCATGTGCTGCCCGTCATGGAACGCCAGGGCAGCGGGGCCATCGTCAATATTTCATCGACCTCGGGCCTCCGGTTTACCGGGTCGGCGCAGGTCGCCTATGCCGCCAGCAAGGCCGGCGTGATTCAGTTTTCGCGCGTGGTGGCGTTGCAGTATGCCAAGGCGGGCATTCGCGTCAACACCGTGGTGCCGGGCCAGCTCTACACGCCGATGGTCGATGTGCGCCTG
>NCGI01000443.1 GCA_002256925.1 Polaromonas sp. 28-63-22 | reverse complement strand
ACAGATGTCGCCCCTGCAAGGGGGGATGCGGCTACACGAAGTGAGCCGCAGGCGGGGTGTACCTTAATAAGACTCGCGTCAATTGACGCGAGTCCAGGTTTGCGTTCGCCCAAAGGGGCCGAACGAGCCCCGGACTTCAAGTTTCTTGCCGCCTTCAATCGGTGTCATGCGCAGGGTGTAGTTGCGGCCGTTTTCGGGGTCGAGAATCTTGCCGCCCTCCCACACCTCCTTGCCCTCTGCCTTTCTCGCGCCACGGATGATTTCCAGGCCCAGCAAGGGCGCTCCCTTGCGGTCGTCGCTGCATTCGTCGCACAGATCACCTGGTTTGGCGTCCTTGGTCAGGCGCTTTTCGATCCTTCCCTGCAGCGTGCCGCCGGCTTCGGTGATCCGGATCTCGGCCTTGGCCTCACCGGTCTTGTCATCGACGTTGCGCCACAGACCGAGCGGGCTCATCTGAGCCAGCGCGGGAATGGCAAGCGCTCCTAAAATAATAGCTGTCAGCGCAGATTTCATAAGGGCTCCTGGCACAAAACGTTCATGAAACTCAGGCAAGTGCTTCTTCGGTTTCCATCAGGGACCGGGCACCGCTGCGGGCAGTACGCATCAGCGTCGCTGTTTCAGGCAACAGCTTGGCGAAGTAAAAGCGCGCCGTCTGCAGTTTGGCGACATAGAACCTGTCCGTGTTGCCGGCGGCTATTTGCTGCAGCGCGACCTGCGCCATGCGGGCCCAGAAATAGGCAAACACCAGATGCCCGGCGACGCGCATGTAGTCCACCGCAGCCGCGCCCACCTCGTCCGGATTCTGGAAGCCCTTGAAGCCGAGTTCGGTCGTGAACTTCGTCATCTGGTCGGCCAGGTAGGCCAGCGGGTTGATGAACTCGGCCATCTTTTCGTTCACGCCTTCTTCGGCGATCAGCGCGGCGATCAGTTTGCCGAACTTCTTGAGCGTGGCGCCGTTGTTGCCCAGGATCTTGCGGCCGAGCAAGTCCAGCGACTGGATGGTGTTGGTGCCTTCGTAGATCATGTTGATGCGGTTGTCGCGCACAAACTGCTCCATGCCCCATTCCTTGATGAAGCCGTGGCCACCGAAGACCTGCATGCAGGCGTTGGTGGCGATGTGGCCGTTGTCGGTCAGGAAGGCCTTGACGATGGGCGTCAGCAGCGCGACGACTTCGCCGGAGTCCTTGCGCACTTTGTCGTCGGGGTGATGCAGTTCCTTGTCGAGCAGCAGCGTGCAGTAGATCGCCAGCGCGCGGCCACCTTCGGCATAGGCCTTGGCGGTCAGCAGCATCTTGCGGACATCGGGGTGCACGATGATCGGGTCGGCCGGTTTGTCCTTGGCCTTGACGCCCGAAAGCGAGCGCATCTGCAGGCGGTCCTTGGC
>NCGI01000071.1 GCA_002256925.1 Polaromonas sp. 28-63-22 | reverse complement strand
CGTCATGGCAGAAGTCAAATACCTTTCACCGCAGAGGCGCAGAGAACGCAGAGACCCGCAGAGGAAAGGACATTTTTTTTCTGTCTTCCTCTGTAATTTTTCCCTCTGCGTTCTCTGCGCCTCTGCGGTGAATGGCTTGGGTTCCCGATTTGGGTGGCCATGAAACAGGGCCTGTCTCTCCGCGTCTCGCAGCACCTCGCGCTCACGCCGCAGTTGCAGCAGTCGATCCGGCTGTTGCAGCTCTCCACGCTCGAATTGAGCCAGGAAGTCGAGCAGATGCTGGACGAAAACCCTTTTCTGGACGTGTCTGAAGACGCTGCCGTGCGGGAAGAGTTCGGTGTCGAGCACGTCAACACGCCCGTCAGCCAGGAGACGCAGGAGTTTGAATCCGCTACTAATTCAATAGCTAATGGCGCAGATGATTCAAGGGCTACAGCCCTGAATGATACTCAAAACAGCACCGAAAGCAGTGCTGAAAGCAGCTCCGAAGCCCCGCTGGAAGAAAGCTGGGACGGGGACGGTTCGGTCGAGATGGCGCCCGACGACAGCGAATGGGGCGGAGACGCGCTGCCGCGCAAGAGCAATGGCGACGACAGCGAGGCTGACGCGTCCGATCTGGCGCGCGGCCACGAATCGCTGCAGGACCATCTGCACCGGCAGGCGCTCGGCCTGCGCCTGTCCGAGGTCGATCGTGCCGCCCTGCATTTCCTGATCGAGTCGCTGAACGACGACGGCTACCTTGAAGGCACCGGCAGGCGCTCGGCCTGCGCCTGTCCGAGGTCGATCGTGCCGCCCTGCATTTCCTGATCGAGTCGCTGAACGACGACGGCTACCTTGAAGACAGCCTCGCCGCACTGGCGACCGGCCTGGCAGGCGATGACCTTGAACAGGCCGAAGCGGTCGAGGAGCGCTTTGCCATGGCCCTGAAACTGCTGCACCACATGGAGCCGGCGGGCGTCGGCGCGCGCAACCTGGCCGAATGTTTGGCGCTGCAGCTGCTTGACTGCCCGGACGGCGAGGAAACCCGCGCCGCCCTGGCCATGTGCAAGCAGCCGATGGAACTGCTCGCCAAGCGCGACGTGAAGCGCCTGGCTTACCTGTGCGCTTGCTCCGAGGCCGTGGTCAAGGGCGCGATGGGTGTGATTGCCCGGCTCGACCCCAAGCCGGGCCGGCGCTTCGTCAATGTCGAGCGCAACCTGATCGTGCCCGATGTGATCGTCACCAAGGCGGGCCGCGGCTTCAAGGTGGCGCTCAACCGCGACGTGATGCCGCGCCTGCGCGTGCACGACATCTATGCCAACGCGCTGAAGCAGCACAACGGACGCGGTGGCGGCCAGGCCGGCCAGGCGCTGCAGCAGCGGCTGCAGGAAGCGCGCTGGTTCATCAAGAACATCCAGCAGCGCTTTGACACCATCCTGCGCGTCAGCACCGCCATCGTCGAGCGGCAGAAAAATTTCTTCACCCACGGCGAGCTGGCGATGCGCCCGCTGGTGCTGCGCGAGATTGCCGACGAACTTGGCCTGCATGAATCGACCATCTCGCGCGTGACCACCGCCAAATACATGAACACGCCGTTCGGCACCTTCGAGCTGAAGTACTTCTTCGGCTCGGCGCTGGGCACCGAAACCGGCGGCAACGCATCCAGCACGGCGGTGCGCGCCCTCATCAAGCAGTTTGTCGCGTCCGAAAGCCTGAAAAAGCCGCTGAGCGACAACCAGATATCAGAAATGCTGAAAGAGCAGGGCATCGAATGCGCGCGCCGCACCGTGGCGAAATACCGCGAGGCGCTGCGCATTGCGCCGGCTAACTTGCGTAAGGCACTTTGAATCCGGGGCGGGGGCATTCACCGCAGAGGCGCAGAGAACGCAGAGAGCCGCAGAGAGATTTGAATGAAGGAATCCAAGAGGCTAACCAGAAGGAAAATGAGCCCAATAGACAGGGTTCTTTCATCGCCCTGATCTCCCTGACCTCCTCTTTAAACTGTCGTTCTTCCTCTGCGCCCCTCTGCGTTCTCTGCGCCTCTGCGGTAACAGGTATCCGAATCATATGAACCAACTCCAACTATTTTTACCCTGCGCCGCCGGCGTCGAAGCCTTGTTGGCCACCGAGGTCAAGCGCATCACCGGCATTGACGGCAAGGCCTGGCGCGCCGGTGTGCAGTTGCAGGGCTCGTGGCGGGATGCCTTGCAGCTCAACCTGCACAGCCGCCTCGCGCAGCGCGTGCTGATCGAGCTGCAGCACAACCAGTACCGCAGCGAACAAGACCTGTACAACGCCGCCGCCAGCGTGGCCTGGGAAATCTGGTTCACGCCCAAACAGACCTTCAAGGTCGAGATCACCGCGCAGCACAGCCCGCTGCAAAGCCTGAACTTTGCGGCGCTCAAGATCAAGGACGCGATTGCCGACCGCTTTCGCGACAAATTCGATGTGCGCCCCGACGTGGACACCCGCTGGCCCGACGTGCGTGTGTATGCACACCTGACGGTCGATACCGTCACCCTCTACATCGACACCTCGGGCGAACCGCTTTTCAAGCGCGGCTGGCGCGAAGACAAGGGCGACGCGCCGCTGAAGGAAACGCTGGCCGCCGCGATGATTGCTGCCAGCGGCTGGGATGTCTTGTGCAAAGACGGCGTTGCGCTCTACGACCCGTGCTGCGGCTCCGGCACGATTGCCATTGAAGCCGCGCAAATCGCCTGCAACATCGCGCCGGGCATCAACCGCCGCTTTGCGTTTCAAAAGTATTTGCCTTTTCAGCCGCACGTCTGGGAAGGCCTGCTCGACCAGGCCGAGGCGGCGATTACCGAACCGAGCGCGCCGGTGTTCGGCAGCGATGTGTCGTTCCGCATGGTTGATTTTGCCGAGCGCAACGCCGAGCGTGCGGGTGTTGCCAACGCCGTGCAGTTTCGCGGCGGCGACGCGCTGCAGCGCATGCCGCCCGCGCCTTCAGGCGTGATGTTGGTGAACCCGCCCTATGGCGAGCGGATCGACGTGGCGGGTGTGGCGGGCATTGCTGCCGTGCAGGCCAGAAGCCAGCGCGCCGCCCCAGCCGATTCATTCCAGGGCCAGCCCATCGACGAGTTCGGCCAGCCGCTGCGGCGTGATGGCGGCGATGTCAGGGACTCGCGCGACGATGCCGGCTTCGAGCCACCACGCGACCGCAGCGCCAACCCCGGCCGCGAACAGGCGCAGACCGAAAGCGGCGCCGAAGCGTCAGACTTCTTCCCCCAACTGGCCGCGCACTGGAAGAAAAACTACGCCGGCTGGACCGCCCACGTGCTCACGCCCGACCTCAAGCTGCCCGGCAAGATGCGCCTGAAAGAATCGCGCCGCGTACCGATGTGGAACGGCCCGATCGAATGCCGGCTGTTCCGCTTTGACATGGTGGCCGGCTCTGCCAGAAAAGGCCGAGGTGACGACGCGACGGGTCTTGCTCCCTCTCCTTCTGGGCGAGGGCAGGGGTGAGGGCTCCCCGCATTGGGCGTCATTAGCTTGCCCATGACCCGTCAACCGCTCGTGCTGGACACCAACATCGTCCTCGACCTGTTCGTCTTCAAGGACGCAGCCTCAGCTCCCCTCAAGACTGCGCTGGAAGCCGGCGAGTTCGACTGGCTTGCCACCCCATTGATGCGCGACGAACTGGCCCGCGTGCTGGCCTATCCGCAGATCGTCCCGCGCCTGAACTTCTACCAATTGACCGCTGAAAACGTGCTGGCCGCCTTCGACCACCATGCGCGGATCGTGGCGGTTGCACCGAAGTCCCCCGTCACCTGCAGCGACGCCGACGACCAGAAGTTCATCGACCTGGCGGTTGCCCACGAGGCGCTGCTGCTGAGCAAGGACCAGCACGTACTTTCAATGAGAAAAAGGCTGCTAGCCCACGGGATACGTGCGCAAGCAGCTATGTAATTGATAGCGACTGCCAAGCTGGCCGGCGTTGCATCAGACCGACCGCCAACCGTCTGCAGGTGCGGGCACAGGCGGAAATTCAACGGGTAGCGCGTCCGGCAGAAGAATATCCGGCACCGCGCCAGGCACGGCTCCGGCGCGAAAACTGTGCGCGCTCGCCAGCGGCCAGTACTGGCGAAACACATTGTGCTGGCCGTCCAGCGGCCCCAGCAGCGCGCCGGGCTCGACCGTCAAAATCAGGTTACTGAGCAGCCGCACTTCGGTGTCGGTCAGCCGCCGCACGATGTGGTGCGCGCTGACCTCCTGCGGATGCGCCAGGCCCGCCGCCTGCACGATCTCTTTGAGCGCATGCAGGGTGCTGCGGTGAAAGTTGCGCACCCGTTCGGCCTTGTCGGGCACCACCAGCGCCTGCTGGCGCTGCGGGTCCTGCGTGGTCACGCCCGTGGGGCATTTGCCGGTGTGGCAGCTCTGCGCCTGGATGCAGCCCAGCGCCATCATGAAGCCGCGCCCGGCGTTGCACCAGTCGGCGCCCAGCGCCATCAGCCGCACCAGGTCAAACGCGCTGATAACCTTGCCGGCGGCGCCAATCGAAATGCGGCTGCGCAAATTGACGCCGATCAGCGTGTTGTGCACCAGCAGCAAACCTTCCTGCAGCGGCGCGCCCACATGGTCGCTGAACTCGACCGGTGCGGCGCCGGTGCCGCCTTCGGCGCCATCGACCACGATGAAGTCGGGCGTGATGCCGGTAGCGAGCATCGCCTTGACAATGGCAAACCATTCCCACGGGTGGCCGATGCAGAGCTTGAAGCCGGTCGGCTTGCCGCCCGACAGCGTGCGCAGGCGGGCGATGAAATGCATCATCTCGACCGGCGTTGAAAACGCGCTGTGGCTGGCCGGCGAAATGCAGTCCTGGCCTGCGGGCACGCCGCGCGCTGCGGCGATCTCGGCCGTGACCTTCGGGCCGGGCAGCATGCCGCCGTGACCGGGCTTGGCGCCCTGGCTCATCTTCAGCTCGATCATCTTGACCTGCGGGTCGCAGGCGTTGGCGGTGAAGCGCTGTTCGCAAAACGAGCCGTCGGCGTTGCGGCAGCCGAAGTAGCCCGAGCCGATTTCCCAGATCAGGTCGCCGCCATGCACGCGGTGGTGTTCCGAGATCGAGCCCTCGCCGGTGTCGTGCGCGAAGCCGCCGAGCTGGGCGCCCCTGTTCAGCGCCATGATCGCGTTGGCCGACAGCGCACCAAAGCTCATCGCCGAAATATTGAACACGCTGGCGTGATACGGCTGTGTGCAGGGCGCCCGCGACAGCGCCGGGCTGCCGGGCGCGCCGCCAATCCAGATCCGGAAGTCGTGCGTCGCAAGCTTCGTCGGCGCCATCGAATGGTTGACCCATTCATAGCCCTGCGCGCCCACGTCGAGCTGCGTGCCAAAGGGCTGGTTGTCAGGCTCGCCCTTGGCGCGCTGGTACACCAGTGAGCGCTGCGCGCGCGAGAACGGCGTTGCTTCGCGGTCGCCCTCCACAAAATACTGGCGCATCTCGGGGCGAATGTATTCGAGCAGAAAGCGCAGGTGGCCGATGACCGGGTAGTTGCGCAAAATGGCGTGCCGCGTCTGCTTCAGGTCATGCACGCCCACGCCCACCAGCGCCCCGAAAACCAGCAACGGTAGCCAGCCGACTCCAAACGCGATCACGCTGAACAGGGCCAGCAAGGCACCGAAAACGCACAGCGCCATAAAGCTGTAGCGCACGGGCACGTCAGGGAAGTCGAGAAGCTTGCGCAGGTCGTCAAGAAGAGCGTTGAGTCGCTGGAGCATGGAAGCGCTTTCAAACATACGGGTCAGGAACAGCGAGGGCCGCAGGGGCGCAGACACTACACTGGAGGATCATAAGAGCGCCGCACGGCGCGCAGCCTGCTACTTACCATGACTTCCTCCACACCCCTGCCCCCTGAAACTCCCGGCGAATCCGCCGTACCTTCCGGATTTCTGGAAGCCGAAGCCTTCGACGAGCTGGACGCCATCCTCGACGACATGCGCAGCCGTTATGACGAAACCCCGCAGTGGGAGTTTTGCGAAGGCTTCATGGCGGCGGTGATCTGCATGCGGCGGCCTCTGGCGCCCGACGACTACCTCTCGGCCCTGCTGGCGCTGCCTTTCGAGGCCAGCGAGGCTGATCCCGAGGCCGGCTCGTTCGCAAGCGACGCCCAGCAGCAGCGCTTCATGACGCTGTGGCACCAGCGCTGGGCTGAAGTGGCCACGGCGCTGGATTCGGAGGTTGACTCGCTTGAGGATGACCGCTGCTACCACCCCGAGGTGATGGACATTCGCGGCGCAGTGGCTGAAATGCCCCCTGACGAACAGGCCACGTTCAAGGGGGAAGACCTGCCGGCCTTCGCGCAGGTGTGGGCGCTGGGCTTCATGTTTGCCGTCGAGTCTTACCCCGACGACTGGACCGCACCGCGCGACAAGGACGCGGCCAAATGGCTCGACGACGCGCTCGAGGCCATCGTCGTCATGACCGAAGACGACACCGACCCGCCCGAAGTTTCACCGCTGAGCGAAGACGGCGTGCCCAGCACCAGCATTGCCCGGCTCAATGCATTTGGCGAAGCGATCTGGGCCGTGTACGACCTGCGGGAGCTGTGGAAAACGCTCGGCCCGCGTGTCGAAACCGTGCGCAAGGAGGCCACGCCCGGCCGCAACGATTTGTGCCCCTGCGGCAGCGGCCGGAAATACAAGAAGTGTCATGGCGCGACTTGAGTGGCACCCTTTCACAGCAGCCCGTACACCGGCTCGCAGCGCACGTCGGTCCTGACCGAATTGGCGAGGTAGCACGACGCGTGCGCCGCATGGTGCAGCTGGTCGAGTTCCGCGCGTGTCGGCAGGCGCTCCCCTGAAAAGATCACCTCGGGCCGCAGCGTGACGACAGTCATCGCGAGCTTGCCCACGGCGTTTTTCGCCATGATGCCGCTGGCGGTATCCGCATAGCGGTCGGCACAAAAACCGTGCTTCGCGGCGATCGACAAAAACCAGAGCATGTGACAACTCGACAGCGAAGCGACAAAAGCTTCTTCAGGGTCCAGCGCCGACGCGTCTGACATCGGCAGTGGCACGACGTGGGGTGACGACGAGCCGGGCACCTCCAGCCCGCCATCAAAGCGCATCAGGTGCCGGCGGCTGTAGCGGTTGTCCAGAAAAGCGTCCTCGCCCCGGACCCACAGAACTTCAGCGCTGTAGTGGCTCATGCGGGCTCCGTCATGAAATCGAGCAACGCCTGCGCCGTCAGTTGCGGCTGCTCTTCAGGAATGAAGTGGCCGGCCGCCAGCGCGTGGCCGGCGACCACGCCGCTGCATTGCGCCTGCCACAGCGCCAGCGGATTGAAGAGCCGGCCCACCACGCCGTGCGCGCCCCAGAGCACCAGCATGTCGCAGGCCACCTTGCCGGCACCGCCGGGTTTGGCACGGCTTTCCCGGTCGTGCGCCAGGTCGATGCCGCCACTGGCGCGGTAGTCTTCGCAGGCCGTGTGCAGCGCCTCGGCATTGCAAAAGCAGCGTTCGTATTCGGCCAGCGCTGCCGGTTCGATGTAACCCAGTCCGGCGCTGCCCCAGCCGCCGAGTTTGGCGTGCAGGTAGGCGCGGGCGGTTTCTGGGTGGTTGGCGCCCATCATGATTTCAGGCAGCGGCGCCGGCTGCAGCATGTGGAACCAGTGGTAGTAGGCGCGCGCAAACGCCATGTAGGGTTCGGTCATGCTGCGGCCGTCGTACATGTCCAGCGTCGGTGCAATGTCGATCACGCAGAGTTTTTTCACGCGCGCGGCATGGTCCAGCGCCAGGCGGTGCGCTACGCGGCCGCCACGGTCGTGCCCGCAGACAAAAAAATCATCCACGCCCAGGGCGTCCATGACGGCCACCATGTCGTGCGCCATGTTGCGCTTGCTGTAGTTGCTGTGGTCGGGCAGGCCCGGGGTTTTGGAGGAATCGCCGTAGCCGCGCAGGTCAGGCATTACCAGAAAGTAGTACCGGCCCAGAACCTGGGCCACCCGGCGCCACATCACATGCGACTGCGGGAAACCGTGCAGCAGCAACAGCGCAGGGCGCAGCGGCTCGCCAAGCACCACGCTGGACACGCGGGCGTTGATGGACGCGCCGTTCACCTCAAAGCTGCGCAACTCAAAGTTTTCGAACCAGTCGCCTGGTGGATGCATGGGAGTTTTCCTTGTTCGGGAAGCCGTTGCGGTGTGGGTTCAAGCATACGCCAGAGCCGGGGCTTGAGCGAGACAGGCCATAGGCGGCCGCCTTCAATGTCACAATCCCGCTTGCGTGATGACATCCCCCGTGTCTGCGCCCCCGCTTTTACCGCCTTCAGGACGCCTGACACCGTGCATCCCATCCGCCCCATCGATCCCGTCATCACGTTTCGCAACAGCCAGCATGAAGCCGTACGTGGCACGCTCACCAACGTCCAGCGCCGTTCGCTGGTCATGGAAATCTACAACCCGTATTCGATTGTCCAGGTCAGCGAAGTGCTCAGCGACCTCACGATCCGGTCGGGGGAACGGAGTATTTACAAGGGCAAGGCGGTGGTCACCAGCCTGCTCAATACCGGGCTGATGGCGGTGGTTTCGGTGGTTCTGGTTGATGAGTGGTCTGATCTGAACGCGGCTCGGGGCGATTTGTCACGAGTGGCTGAGGAAGCGCAACGTTTTATTGACGACTGGCAGGATCGCTTTCGCATCAGCCGAAATTATCAGGTCATCGTCAGTGAAATGCGGGCCTTCTTGGCAGAGACCTCCCGGTGGGCCGATCAGGCTGACATGTCAAACGCATTGCCGAGAGACGCCAGCGGAAACATTCGCAATGATGTATTCCACGAGCTTGCTTTGCCGTTGATGAAAAAAGGTAAGGAGTATCTTGTGTGGATTGAGGCGGAGGCTGCATTGGTGCCTGCTGAAGATTCCGTTTCGCACCGAAACTTCGCGCAGTCTGCCTTGCATCCTCTGCTGTTACGAGCGCCTTTTGTATACCGCACCTTCGCCAAGCCGATGGGTTATGCGGGTGACTACGAAATGGTCAATCAGATCCTCGCAGATCCTCGCCAGGGGCCGAACACCTATTTTCAAATTGTGAACACGATGTTTCTGAAGTCTGCAGTGGCTGAAGCGCATCGAAATCGCATTGATATTCTCGTGAACTATCTTCATCGAGCTGCTGATGTAGCCGCGCTTGAGGGGCGTCAGGTCAATGTTTTGAACGTCGGCTGTGGGCCTGCGATTGAAATTCAGCGGTTCATTGAAAAGCATCCCCATCCGGAGTTGCTGTCGTTTACGCTTGTCGATTTCAGCGAGGATACTCTTGCCTACACCCGTAAATGCATAGAGAACTCCGCTCGCACGCATGGCAAGAAGGCCAATGTAAATTTTGTGCATGAATCGGTGCACGATTTGCTTAAGCGCGCTGTCCGGCAAGACCCGCTTTCTGGCATGGAGCGCTTCGATTTTGTGTACTGTGCGGGCCTGTTCGACTATCTTTCAGACAAGGTTTGTACGCGACTGATTCAATACTTTGTGTTGCGCAGTCGCGAAGGGGGTCACATTCTGGTTACCAATGTTCATACTAGCAATCCGGAGCGGAATGGCATGGAACATATTCTTGAATGGCACCTGATTTATCGCGACGAACGTCAACTCGAATCGGTGTTGCCGACCAGACGGTCAGGTACTCAGCTTTACACTGATGTAACTGGCGTCAACGTATTTGCAGAGTTCTGCATTCGCGCAGAAACCGTTGGCGAAGGATCTGTTCTTTGACCAGTCGATCCGTCTCGCCCTATCACACGGAACTAACTAATTTCCGCGTAACTTACAGCAAGGCGGGTTGCCTCACGTCCATTGCTCTGGTGCTGGGAGGGGCGGGACTCGATTACACCATCTATCCGGCTTGGATCGGAGTGTTTTTCCTTTACCGCAGTGTGGTGTCAATTCTTACACTCGTAATTTTTGCGGCTTTGTTCACTTCAACGGGGCGCAAGTATGTCCGTCCACTGACCATGCTCTGGTTGGCTTTGCCGCAGCTCATGATTGGTGTGATGATTGCCCAAACAGAGGGTGCGGACTCTATCTACTTCGTGGGCCTGAACCTGGCACTTTATGCAGTGGGCATCATTTTGCCGATAAGCTTTTTTGAGGGTGTCGGCTTCGGTTTGTTGACGGTGGTCATTTATCTTGTTGCGACCTGGTGGCATCCCGATGGTTTTCGTGATGTCAGGGCTGTCGCTGGGCATTCGCTGTTTCTTTTGTTCTCTGCCGTCGCTAGTGCTGTCTGCACCTGGTTTAACGAACGAGCCCGTTTAAGACTATTTTCTTTACAACACGAAGTTGGTGAAAAGAACAGCGCCCTGAAGAAGGTCAACCGCGCCCTCGCCGAAGTCAAAGGCCAGCTGATCCAGCGCGAGAAAATGGCGGCGCTGGGTACCTTGTCGGCGGGCTTGCTGCATGAGGTCAACAACCCGGTGAACTACAGTCTGATGGCGATCAACATGGCGCTGATGGACCCGGCAGCCGGGCAAAGCGCTGATCTGAAGGAGCGCCTGACCGATGCGCGCGAGGGCATGCAGCGCATCCAGAGCATCGTGTCGGATCTCAAAACCTTCGCCTACCAAAAGCCGGGTGTGGACAGCCAGCGGGTGTTTCTGCTGGAAAAAGCGATCCAGTCGGCCTTGCGCCTGACGAGTTTCGAGCTCAAGGGCGTGAAGATCGAGCTGGCCTTGCCGCAAGACACGCATGTGCTGGGCGACGAGCCGGCGATCATCGGCGTGCTGATCAATCTGCTGAGCAACGCCGCGCAGGCCCTGGCGACCGCCGGGCGCGAGCAGCCCACCATCGCCTTTCGCGCCGGGCACCACGACGGCCGCATCTGCCTGCGCGTGCGTGACAACGGCAGCGGCATAGCCCCCGAGAATATCGGCCGCGTGCTGGAGCCGTTTTTCACCACCCGTGATGTCGGTGCCGGTCTGGGTCTGGGTTTGAGTGTGAGCTACGGCATCATTTTGCGGCATGGCGGTCTGCTGTCGGTCACGAGCGAGTTCGGCGCCTGGACGGAGTTTTCCTTTGACCTCGCCGTGCCGCCCGCCTGAGCCATGCCAAGCGCACGCTCCCCAGCAATGCACGCGTCTCACGCCCGAACCATTCTGTTCGTCGATGACGAGCCGCAGGGCTGCAAGTGGTTTGCCCGCCTGTTTGCCGACGAGTTTTCGATCATCACGGCCAGCAGCGCCGACGAAGCGCTGCAAATGCTGCACGAACGCGGCAGGGAGGTCGC
>NCGI01000442.1 GCA_002256925.1 Polaromonas sp. 28-63-22 | reverse complement strand
CAGCACCTCCAGGCCCAGCGCAGCGCAGGTGTCACGCAGGCGCTTTTCAACAAACGCGAACAGCGCCGGCTCACGCACGATGCCGCCCTTGCCGACCTGTCCCGGCTGCAGTTCAAACTGCGGCTTGACCAGCATCAGCAAATCGCCGTCGGCCTTGAGCAGCCGCACGACAGCGGGCAACACCAGCGTCAGCGAGATGAACGACAGGTCGCCGGTCAGAAAGTCGAACACCGGATTGAAGCCGTCATCGGCCTCCAGGGCTGGATCAAATTCCGGTTCGGACTCGTTTTCTTCATCAGATTGGCCTGCAGCCCATAGGGAACGTGCGCGAGCAGCTATTAATTCAGTAGCGGTCAGGGACCGGGCATTGATGCCTTCGAGGCACAGCACGCGCGCATCTTCGCGCAGGCTGGGATGCAACTGGCCGTGGCCGACGTCCACGCCAACCACCTCCAGAGCGCCGTGCTGCAGCAGGCAATCGGTGAAGCCGCCGGTCGATTGACCGACATCGAGGCAGCGCAAACCCTTCACATCGACGCCAGTGCTTTGCAGGGCGCCTTCCAGCTTCAGGCCGCCACGCGAAATGTACTTGGCCTCGGTGGTGTCCAGCACCTGAACCTCGGCGGCGTCAGGAATCTCGTCGCCGTTTTTGGCGACCCGCTTCCATGCCACACCCTCATCGACGCGCCACTGCACGCTGGACGCAATCAGCCGCTGCGCCTGCGAGCGGGTGGTCGCAAAGCCGTGTTCAACGAGAAATAAATCAGCGCGCATGGGGTTCGTAATCGGGTTCGGGTTTGGGTCGGGCTGGCCGGACGCAGAAGACGCAAAGGTTTCGCAAAAGGCGCAAAAGAAACCACAAAAGTATTTTTTTGCGTTCTCTGCGAAACCTTGGCGTCTTCTGCGTCCGGTAGTCCGGCTTCCCGTAAAAATCAATAACGGTAGGTGTTCGCCTTGTACGGCCCAGCCTTGCTCACACCGATGTACGAAGCCTGCTCGTCGCTCAGTTCGGTCAGCATCGCGCCGACTTTCTTCAGGTGCAGACGCGCGACTTTTTCGTCGAGGTGCTTGGGCAGCACATAGACCTTGCCGACTTCGTAGTCAGCCTGTTTGGTGAACAGTTCGATCTGCGCAATGGTCTGGTTGGCAAAGCTCGACGACATGACAAAGCTTGGGTGGCCGGTGCCGCAACCGAGGTTGACGAGGCGGCCCTTGGCCAGCAGGATGATGCGCTTGCCGTCGGGGAAGATCACGTGATCGACTTGCGGCTTGATCTCTTCCCAGGTGCATTTTTCGAGCGACACGACATCGATTTCATTGTCGAAGTGGCCGATGTTGCAGACGATGGCCTGGTCTTTCATCTTCGCCATGTGCTCATAGGTGATGACGTTC
>NCGI01000441.1 GCA_002256925.1 Polaromonas sp. 28-63-22 | reverse complement strand
GTAGGCGGTGGTCAGCATGCGGACGATGCGGGGATGGAATTCGCGCGTGAAGCGCAGCAATTCGTTGCCGTGGGCACCGGGCATGCGCTGGTCGGTGACCAGCACCGCAATTTCACCGCCGCGCTCACGCAGGATCGCCTTGCCTTCCTCGACCGACAGCGCGGTCAGCACCGGCGCCAGCGGACTGACCAGGCGCTCGAAGTACTTGAGCGCCATCGGCTCGTCGTCCACATAAAGAATCTTGTCTGCACTCATGTCGCAGTACCTTCCGGTTGGTTGTCAGGTTGGGTTTCGGGCTTGAACAGCAGGGCGACGCGGGTGCCCTGGCCCAGCGTGGAATGGATCTCGATCAGGCCGCCCATCGACTGCACCACGCGGCGGCAAAACAGCAGCCCCATGCCACTGCCGCCCTGCTCGGCCCGCGTGGTCACGGGCTCGTGCGTCAGCCGGGCAAGAATGTCGGGCGGAATGCCCGGTCCATTGTCGGTGAAGGTGATGACGCCTTGCCCGGCACCGCGCCGCTCGTCCGTGAGCCGGGCCAGCGCGATATCGAGGCGCGGGGCCTGGCGGCCACGCAGTGCCATCAGCGCATTTTTGGTCAGCGTACACAGCACCAGGTACAGCAGGTCGCGCTGTCCGGGCAGCTCAAAATCGGCATCCATGTGGCCGGCCGTATCGCTGCCGGCATCACTACCCGTATGGCTGCTGACCCAGGCGCGTTCTCCGTCCTCGAACGGATATTCATTCAACAGCGTTGTCACCAGGCGGCTGGCGCGCACGGGCGCGGGCATCGCACCGGGATAGGCCTGGCGGGCCGACTGCACGAACGTCGCCACCAGCGACATGGCGTAGGCGGTGCGCCGTTCGGCCGCTTCGATCATGGTGAGCGTGTCGCCCGGGCGCTTTTCTACAATCCGTGCCACGCCGGGCGGCGCGGTCGGGTCGGGCGCGCAATGACGGGTTTTCATCGCGTCCATGTAGCCCAGCACCGTGGCCAGCGGCGTGTTGAGCTCATGCGCCAGAAAGCCCAGCGTTTCGCGCATGGCCGCTGCCCGGCCCTCAAGGAGCACGCGCTCACGCGCGCGCTGCGCGACGATCTCCAGCGCTTCGCGCAGCGCGCGGCGCACCTGGCTGTCGTCAAACGGTTTTTCCAGGATCTGCAGCACCCGGCCCTGGTTGATCGCCGCCAGCGCCACGTCTTTGTCGGCGTACGCCGTGGCCAGCAGCCGCACGACATGCCGGTGGTCGCGCTGCGCCACCGTGAGCAGGTCGATGCCGTCGCGAACCGGCATGCGGAAATCGGTCAGCAGGACGGCGACCTCCCTGCCGCGTTCGTGCAGCATTTGCAGCGCTTCGTCGGCGCTGCTGGCCGTGATGATCGAAAACTCGTCGGCAAACAGGCGGGCAAACCAC
>NCGI01000440.1 GCA_002256925.1 Polaromonas sp. 28-63-22 | reverse complement strand
GACTACACGCTGCGCGCCGGCATGGGCTTGACCAGCGCCGACGGGAGCCCCGTCGGCTATGGCGAAGAAGTCAAATTCGGCGGCGGCAAAACCATTCGCGACGGCATGGCGCAGTCGCAGCGCACGAATGCGGAGGGCGGACCATCAGGAAACAGCACCGGCGGCGCTGTGGACACCGTGATGACCAACGCGCTCATCATCGACCACTGGGGCATCGTCAAGGCTGACATCGGTCTCAAAGCCGGGCGCATCGCCGCCATCGGCAAGGCCGGCAACCCCGACGTGCAACCGGGCGTGGACATCATCATCGGCCCCGGCACCGAAGTCATCAGCTGCGAAGGCATGATCGTCACCGCCGGCGGGATCGACTCGCACATTCACTTCATCTGCCCGCAGCAAATCGAGGAGGCGCTGACGTCGGGCATCACCACCATGATGGGCGGCGGCACCGGCCCGGCCACCGGCACCTTTGCCACCACCTGCACGCCCGGCCCGTGGAACATCGAGCGCATGCTGCAGGCGGCCGATGCGTTTCCGATGAACCTGGGCTTTCTGGGCAAAGGCAACGCCAGCCTGCCCGCCGCGCTGCACGAACAAATCAACGCCGGCGTGATCGGGCTGAAGCTGCATGAAGACTGGGGCACCACGCCGGCGGCTATCAGCAATTGCCTTGACGTTGCCGACGAAACCGACACCCAGGTGGCGATTCACAGCGACACGCTCAATGAATCGGGCTTTGTCGAGAACACGATAGCCGCGACCAAAGGGCGGTCGCTCTGCGCCTTTCACACCGAAGGCGCGGGCGGCGGCCATGCGCCGGATATTTTGCGGGTGGTCGGCGAGGCGAATTTTTTGCCGTCGTCAACCAACCCGACCATGCCCTACACCGTCAACACGCTTGATGAACATGTGGACATGCTGATGGTCTGCCACCATCTCGACGCCAGCATTGCCGAAGACCTGGCCTTTGCCGAAAGCCGTATCCGCAAGGAAACCATTGCCGCCGAAGACGTGCTGCATGATCTGGGCGCGATCAGCATGTTCTCCAGCGATTCGCAGGCGATGGGCCGCGTCGGCGAGGTCATCATCCGCTGCTGGCAAACCGCGCACAAGATGAAGCAGCAGCGCGGGCATCTCTTGCCCCCTCCCCCGCTGGGGGAGGGTTGGGGTGGGGGCTCCCCGATTGAGCACAATCCCCGAAATGACAACTTTCGCGCCAAACGCTACATCAGCAAATACACCATCAACCCGGCGATTGCGCACGGCATTTCGCACGAAGTTGGCTCGATTGAAGTCGGCAAATGGGCCGACCTGGTGGTGTGGAAGCCGGCGTTCTTCGGCATCAAGCCGTCGATCATTTTGAAAGGCGGCTTCATCGCGATGGCCGCGATGGGCGACCCGAACGCGTCGATTCC
>NCGI01000439.1 GCA_002256925.1 Polaromonas sp. 28-63-22 | reverse complement strand
GTGCTGCTGGTGGCGTTTGTCGAAGGCGCGGCGGGCTTCGGCGTGCTGGCCATCTGGGCCTCGCACCTGAACCGCGCGCTCAGCCTGTCGCTGTCGGCAGCGGGCGCCATCGTGGCGCTGTTCGGCCTGGGCGGCCTGCTGTACATGACCCTCGCGCGCCACCTGATCCGCCGCCTGGGCGAGCGCGGGCTGGTGCTGCTGGGCGGCATCGTGCTGGGCCTTTCGGCGCTGGTGCTGGGGTTGAGCCCGCTGTGGTGGCCGACGGTGCCAGCCAGTCTGGTCGCAGGGTTTGGTTTTTTCATGTTCCACAACACCATGCAGGCGAACGCCACGCAGATGGCGCCCAGCGCGCGCGGCACCGGGGTGTCGCTGTTCGCGCTGGCGCTGTTCATGGGCCAGTCGGTGGGTGTGCTGCTGGCCGCCAGCCTGGTGGCGCACCTCGGCTCGGGTGTGGTGATTGCACTGGGCGGCGCGGCGATGGCGGCGCTGGGCTGGCTCTTTGCGCGGGCGCTGGGGCGGCGTGATACGCTAGTTGCCCAGGTGCAACGGCCTGGCTCGCTATAAAAAAGAGAGCTGCTGGCGCAGGTTCTGTCTGGGTTGGCGACCTGTTTGATTAAAAGTTCAAGGCCAGCCGCTCACTTCCACGCAAACGCCGGCTGCTCGAAATGCGCGACGCGGGTGGGGCGGCCTTCGATGCACACTTCGCGAAACTGGTACAGCACCGCCGCCGTCGGCGCGGCGATCCAGTGGCTGCCGACCGGCATGCGCAGCACCATCTGGTCGCTGTGGCCTTCGTTGGCCAGCATGGGCGCATCGGCGCGCAAAAATTCGGTCACCGGTATGCGGTGAATGCTCGCCACCTCGGCCGGGTTGGGCTGGATATGTTTCGCCGCACCGGCCCAGATCACCACCGGCGTGATGACGAAACCCGAGCGGGTCACGAAATCATCAAGACGGCCCAGCACGGCGTCTTCGCCCAGTTCAAGGCCCACTTCTTCAGCCATTTCACGCAGCGCCGCCTGCTCGGCTGTTTCGCCGGCGTCGATGCGCCCGCCCGGCAGCGCCCATTGTCCGGCGTGCTTGCGCAGGTGCAGGGCGCGACGCGTCAGGATGAGGGCCGCCTGCTCGCTCCAGGCCGTGTGCTGCGGGAAGCCCGGCAGGTCGGCGCCAGGGCCTTCGTCGGTGATGGCCACCGCCACGGCCGCTGCATGGTGCTGGCCCGCGCCGGCCGCCTGAACGGCGAAGGCGGTCAGTTGTTGGGTAACCAGCGCCCGCAGGGCCGGGTCACGCAGCATGGCGGCCTCCGCTGGTGCCTGTGGCGTGTGGGGGGAGGGTGTTGGCTGGAAAGGTCACGCGGTGCTTCCGAAGGTCTGTTCGAGCCTCCATCATGCCCGACGAACGACGCACCGATGAGCG
>NCGI01000438.1 GCA_002256925.1 Polaromonas sp. 28-63-22 | reverse complement strand
AAAGTGATGGTGACCGATGCCAAAGGCGGTGCGGCCACCGTGACGATTCCCGACGTGTACCAGAGCAACGGCGTGATCCACGTGGTGGACAAGGTGTTGCTGCCGAAGTAATTTTCGGATACGGGGGAAGCGGGGGCATTCACCGCAGAGACGCAGAGGACGCAGAGGACGCAGAGGACGCAGAGGACGCAGAAGTTGTTCAGTTGAAAACTTTCGATGAAGCAGCCGCGTTAACTTCAACTTCTCTGTGGTCCTCCGCGTACTCTGCGCCTCTGCGGTAAAAGGTATTTCCCCTTAAATCAGCGGCACTACGTCTTCAACTGATGCAGCGCCGCATTGACGATGCTTTTCGCATCAACGCCGAAGAATTCCCGCAGCGCCGCCCGCGTGTCGCTGCGTCCAAAGCCATCGGTGCCGAGCGTCAGATAAGAGCGGTTACCCGGCAAAAACGCTCGAATGCTCTCGGGCACGGCGCGCACGTAGTCGGTGGCGGCGATGATCGGGCCTTCTGTTTTGAGCTGCTGCGCGATGAACGGCTGGCCTTCCAGTTCGTCGCCGTTCAGTGCGCTCTTTTGCCACGCTGCACCGTCCCGCGCGAGCTCGCTCCAGCTGGTCACGCTGAACACCGTGGCGTCGATGCCTTGCGCAGCCAACAATTCTGCAGCCTTGATGACTTCAGTCAGGATCGCCCCCGAGCCCAACAGCGTGACCTGGGCTGCTTTTGAGAGTGTTTCAGGCCGCAAGCCCAGGTATTCCGTGCGCAGATAGCTATCGAAATAATAGCAACCCCGAATGATGTCTGGCTCGCTTCCCGCACGCAGATCAGGCTGCGCGTAGTTCTCGTTCATCATCGTGATGTAGTAGAAAACGTCTTTCTGCTCCACCATCATCTCGCGCATGCCGTGGTCGATGATGACGGCCAGCTCACAGGCAAACGCCGGGTCGTAGGCCCTGCAGTTCGGAATCGTCGCCGCAACGAGGTGGCTGGTGCCGTCCTGGTGCTGCAAGCCTTCGCCGCCCAGCGTGGTGCGGCCCGATGTGGCGCCGAGCAGAAAGCCGCGTGCCCGCTGGTCAGCGGCGGCCCAGATCTGGTCGCCGACGCGCTGAAAGCCGAACATCGAGTAGTAAATGTAGAAGGGCAGCATGGCCAGGCCGTGCACGCTGTAGCTGGTGGCGGCGGCCGTCCAGCTGGCCAGCGCACCGGCCTCCGAGATGCCTTCTTCCAGAATCTGGCCGTCCATTGCTTCGCGGTAGCTCAGCACCGAGCCGATGTCTTCCGGCGCATAGCGTTGGCCGACACTGGAATAAATACCGACCTGCTTGAACAGGTTCGCCATGCCGAAGGTGCGCGCTTCGTCGGCCACGATGGGGACGATCTTGGGGCCGAGTTCGCTGTCTTTCAGCAGGCCACCGAGCATGCGCACGAACGCCATCGTGGTGCTCATTTCCTTGCCGTCGGCCGTCAACGCGAAGTTGGCATAAGACGCCAGCGCCGGTATGTTGACGATGTCTGCGGCGGTCTCGCGCTTGGGCAGATAGCCGCCCAGCGCCTGGCGTTTGGCGTGCAGGTACTGCATCTCGGCGCTCTCCGGCGCCGGCTTGTAAAACGCCAGGTTGCGTGCCTGCTCGTCCGTCAACGGCAAATTGAAGCGGTTGCGAAACCCGATGAGTTCGGTTTCGTCGAATTTCTTTTGCGAATGCGTCGTCATCTTGCCCTGGCCGGCGCTGCCCATGCCGTAGCCTTTTTTGGTGTGCGCCAGAATTACCGTCGGCTGGCCGGTGTGGTTGGCTGCTGCCGCATACGCCGCATGAATCTTCACCAGGTCGTGCCCGCCGCGTTTGAGGCGGTCGATCTGCTCGTCGGTCATGCCCTGCGCCAGCCGCGCCAGTTCGTCGTTCTGGCCGAAGAAGTTGTCGCGGTTGAAGCGG
>NCGI01000437.1 GCA_002256925.1 Polaromonas sp. 28-63-22 | reverse complement strand
GCTGCTCAAGATCTATGCGCTGTACAAGCAGGGCAGCAGCGGCGACAACACCGACAAGAAACCCGGCTTCGGCGACATGGTGGCGCGCGCCAAGTGGGATGCGTGGAACAACTTCAAAGGCACCTCGCAGGACGACGCGATGCAGCAATACGTCGATCTGATCGCCGATTTGGGCTGAACCAGGCATCAAAAAGGCCTGCAGCCCATGTATTACCTGCGCGAGCAGCTATTGATTTAATAGCGACACGATGCCCCGGAAGGCCAGACCGGGCGAGCTGCCCGGCCCCTGTGCCGCGCGTGGCTCAGGCCGCGACGCCCGATGCGCCCGCCGCGCCCCACACAATGCCCTTGTCTTTGAGGCCCTGAATCTGCGCCGGCGTGAGGCCGAGTTCCTGCAGCACGGCATCGGTGTCCTGGCCGAGCGTGGGTGCGTTGCGGTGGTGACCGCCGGGCGTCCGTGACAGCTTGGGCACGACGCCGGGCACCGTCAGGGTGCTACCGTCGTCCATCTGCACGCTGGCCAGCATGCCGCGCGCCTGGTAGTGCGGGTCGGCGGCGATGTCGGCCACGGTGTAGATGCGGCCTGCGGGCACGGCGGCGCGGTCCAGCGCCTTGAGCGCCTCATCGACCGTGCGTTGCGCAGCCCAGTGGCCGATGGCCGCATCCATCTCGTCCACCCGTGCCACGCGGCCGGCGTTGTCTGCCAGGCCCGGGTCGGCGCCCAGATCGTCGCGGCCGATTTCCTTCATCAGCCGTTTGAAAATACTGTCGCCATTGCCGGCAATGAGCGCATAACCCCCGTCGCTGCAAAGATACGCATTGCTCGGCGCAATGCCAGGCAAGGCACTGCCGGCCGGGCCGCGCACCGCGCCAAACGCGCTGTATTCGGGCAGCAGGCTTTCCATGCAGTTGAACACCGCTTCATACAGCGCCACGTCGATGACCTGGCCGGCGCCGTGGGCGGTGCGGTGGTGCAGCGCCAGCAAAATGCCGATCACGCCATGCAGCGCCGCCAGCGTGTCGCCGATGCTGACGCCGACGCGCACCGGCACGCGGCCGGGCTCGGCCGTCAGGTGCCGCAGGCCGCCCATCGCCTCAGCCACCACGCCGAAGCCGGGCCGGTCGCGGTAAGGGCCGGTCTGGCCGTAGCCACTGATGCGCAGCATGATCAGGCGCGGATTGAGCGCGAGCAGCGCCTCCGGACCGAGGCCCCAGCCTTCCATGGCGCCGGGGCGAAAGTTTTCGATCAGCACGTCGGCGTCGAGCGCGAGCTTGCGCACGATGTCCTGCGCC
This sequence comes from Polaromonas sp. 28-63-22, assembly GCA_002256925.1. Classification (GTDB taxonomy): domain Bacteria; phylum Pseudomonadota; class Gammaproteobacteria; order Burkholderiales; family Burkholderiaceae_C; genus Polaromonas. The sequence goes on along the minus strand of NCGI01000437.1, from coordinate 129 downwards.
GCCGCCTGCTTGAGGTCCAGCGCCAGTGACCGCTTGTTGCGCGACTGCACCTGCCACCACACCGAGGTGCCGTCTTTGAGCAAACGCCATTTGCGCAGCGGGTCGCCCGCGCCGGGGGTTTCGATCTTG
>NCGI01000436.1 GCA_002256925.1 Polaromonas sp. 28-63-22 | reverse complement strand
CAGGGCGCACCGCATCAGCGCATGCCCTGCCCCGCTGCCGCGCACGCCGCTGTGGGTCACCACGCGGCCGATGCTGGCTTCCTGGTATTTGACGCCGGCTGGAAGGCACCGGGCATAGGCCACGAGTTGCTCCGACGTGGTTCCGAGCAAGTGCATGGCGTGTGCGTCGGCACCGTCGATATCCTGGAAGGCGCAGGCCTGCTCGACCACAAAAACCTCGGAGCGCAGTTGAAGCACGGCGTACAACTCGGTCAGACTCAGGGTGTCGAAGGTGGCGAAACGCCAGAAAATATCGCTCATGCGGCAGTGACACAGCGGCTATTCAACGGTCATTCGGCGGTCACGGCCTTCAGCACAAAGCCGATGCGCGGAAAGTGAACGTGGACCGTGCCCGCGCGGGCGTCGGTGCGACGCAGCGTGTAGTGCATGCGTGTGGCAGCCACCAGTTCACCTTCGGTCGGTTCGGGGCCGAAGCTTTCGCTGGTGACGTGCACGCGGCTGCCCAGGGCAATGCCGTGTTCGTCCTGAAAAATATCGTCGTGCAGGGGTGCCGGAACTGACGCAGCGGCTACTGCGATGGCATCAGCGGCGCTGAATTTTTCAAAAACGCCGTGCCCGATGGCGTGCATGCGGTCCATCCACTCAAGAACGGCGGGTGTGATGTTGAAAATATCGGCCAGCACCGAGGTGCGCGTGCGCGTGAACCACAGCGGGTGGTACACCGCAAAGTCCGTGATGCAGGGCACGTCCCCGAGCAGGAACGCGCCGCTGTCGAGCATGTCGGAAAGGCGGCGCAGGTAGGACTTGTAGGCGCCCGTGGCGTCGCCGGGATGCAGGCGCTGCATGCCCTTGCGCATGGCCTGGCGGTCTTCCATGAAAGCCTGGGCTGTGCCGGGCGGCATGTGGTCGAACATCTGGGCCACGCCTTTGGGCTGCATGTTGTAGCCCATGGCGGTCCAGAACAGGGTGCTGTCAGCCCACTGGGCCAGCGTGCGGGCCATGCCCTTGCTGGGTTCCGGGTACAGCGATGGCAACGGCTGCAGGTGCTCCAGCACGTCGCTGATCAGCGCCGTGTCGCAGTAGATGTCGGCGCCGATCTGCAGCACCGGTGTCTTGCGGTAGCCGCCGGTCAGCGCCACCAGGTCGGGCTTGGGCGCAATCGACGGGATCACGACCGATTTCCAGGGCAAATGCTTGTAGCCCAACATCAACCGGATTTTTTCGGAAAACGGCGAGGTGGGGTAGTGATGAAAAATCAGCGCGCTCATGAAAGACTCCTGTGCAGGATGCGTGGGTTCATTGCGGTATGGCCCGGGCAATGATGGGTTCGAAGTGGGTGTTGGCGGGCAGCGTGCCGAAGGTATGGCCCCAGTTGCCGGCGATACGCGAATCGCAGAAGGCGCTGAACACCGCGTCGGGCGC
>NCGI01000435.1 GCA_002256925.1 Polaromonas sp. 28-63-22 | reverse complement strand
ACGGCCGCCACGCGTCCATCCGGGGCAGCGCGCCCGACGTGAAAAACGGAATCATGCGGTGGGCGACCGCCAGATAGACCACCAGCACGAAACCCCACAATCCCGTCAGGACGCACGCCAGCGCCACGGTGGGCGCGTCCAGCGCCAGGCTGATCAGCAGGCCCGCCACACTGAGACACCCGACGATGCAGGCCGTGCCGACGGTCAGGGCATGCACGCGGTCTTGCGCCGTGCTGCGCCGTATGAGCCGCCAGAACAGCCACGTCATCCAGGCCAGGCCGGTCCAGGCCACCAGCAGCGCGGCCAGCGCCAGTCTGGCTTGAAAGTGCGCTGCGGCCAGCCAAAACAACCAGCCACCCGCCTGCAGCAGCATCGGGGCCAGTAACTGCCGTATGTCGATCGGCGGCACGTCCAGCCACTTGGGGCCGGCCGTAAAAAGGAAACCCGAAAAAAACAGCGGGATGAAGCCAAAGGTCATGAGCGCCCCATGCACCAGCGAAGGCGACATCGCATAGGCCAGGCCCAGCGCGCCCGTCATCCGGTCCAGTTGAACCAGCGCCCACCACACACCCGCCGCGACCAGCACCACCATCGCCAGGAAAAAGCCCAGCCGGTGCGGCGCCAGCAACAGATAGCGGGCGCGCCAGCGGCCGTCCAGCTGGGCCATGGCTTCGGCGGAAAGCTTGCCGTTCAGTCCCCGCTCCGGAATGACCGGACGCGGATTCATCCGCAGGTTCCGAGATGGCCGCACTGGGTGCAATAGTCGCAGCCGTCTTTGCGGATCACGGCATGGGCACCGCATTCGCCGCATTTCTTGCCGGCCATCACGGGCGGCAGCAGGGTCGCGGCCATCTGCGGCTCCGGCATCGGCGCTGCATGCCGGGCCGCCTGGCTGGCACGCCGGCTGATGATGTTTTGCACCGCATAGGCGATGGCTGCCACCTCGGAGTCATGCCACAGCGGCACATGCGTGCCGTCCACTTTTTCGTAAGTGCCCAGGCGCACCGGGCCCCGGTCCCAGGCCACCTTGCGCATGTCGCCCAGCGCGCGCTCCAGAAAGCCGCCGCGCGCGGCCAGCGACAGCATGCGCATGCTGGAAGTGATCCACTGCTGCGATTCGCCGCTTTGCCCCACCGGCATGAAAAATTCGATGGCGCGCTCGACCGTGCCCGCGCCGCTGGCCGCCGGCACTGGCAGGAAGGACACGACGATGTAGAGGGTTTTGTGGCCCTCCTGCGTCCAGTACTCGACCTTTTCGGCGACGGCCGACAGCGCGCCCTTGGGCCGGCTTTCAATCACCGTGCGCATCGGGTCCATGGCTGCGGCTGCGGCGACGGACGCGCTCGCGGGTGCGGCGTCGGCAGTGGGGTGGGTTTCAAGCACCGAACCCAAAATGGCGTTGGGCCGGTAGGTGGCCAGACCCTTGAGCCG
>NCGI01000434.1 GCA_002256925.1 Polaromonas sp. 28-63-22 | reverse complement strand
CAAGCCTGGCTGGCGCGCAGTCTTGCGACCCTGCGCGACTGGAAAGCCCGGCAAGTCGCGCTGTGCGAGTCCTGGGGCTGGCGCTACCTGCCCAGCCACGCCAATTTTTTCTGTGCGCGGCCCGCCCTGCCAGCAACCCTGACCTTGGAACAAGCGCTACACGACTTGCGCGCCCAAGGCATTAAATTGCGGGACGCTGCTTCGTTCGGCTTGCCCGGCCATGTGCGCATCAGCGTGCAACCACCCGCTGCGCAAGCGAGCTTGAGTCAGGCGTGGCTACAGCTTTCAAGGAAAACCGCATGACCGAAAAAATCGCCCAATGCGTGATGGTTCTAGGTACCACCAGTGGCGCCGGAAAAAGCTGGCTGACCACCGCGCTGTGCCGCTACTACGCGCGCCAGGGGCTCAAAGTCGCGCCATTCAAAGCCCAAAACATGAGCAACAACGCCAGAGTGGTCGAGCGTGGCGAAATCGGCAGCGCCCAATACTTTCAGGCGCTGGCGGCGCGCGCTGTGCCCGATGTGCGCATGAACCCGCTGCTGCTCAAACCCGAGCAAGACACGCACAGCCAGGTGGTGCTGATGGGGCAGGTCAACGACGCGCTGACGGCGATGGACTGGCGTGGGCGCAGTGAACGGGTCTGGCCGACCGTCTCGCAGGCGCTGGACGAGTTGCGGGCTGAAAACGATGTGGTAGTAATCGAAGGTGCGGGCTCGCCAGCCGAGATCAATTTGAAACACAGCGACATCGTCAACATGCGCGTCGCGGTGCATGCCGGGGCCGCGTGCCTGCTGGTCACCGACATCGACCGGGGCGGTGCCTTTGCGCACCTGTACGGCACCTGGGCCATGCTTGATGCGGCCGAGCAGAAACTTGTCAAAGGCTTTGTGCTTAACAAGTTTCGCGGCGACGCGGCGCTGCTGGCACCCGGGCCGCAAATGCTGCAAGACCTGACCGGTGTGCCGACCGTCGCCACATTGCCGATGTGGTGGCAGCATGGGCTGCCGGAAGAGGACGGAGTCTTTGATGATCGCAGTCGTGCGGCGGGGCCGATCACTAAAACCATCGCGGTCATTGCCTACCCGCGCATCAGCAACCTTGATGAATTTCAGCCGCTGAAAAACGGGCGACTGGATCATCCTGCCCGGCTCCAAGCACACCAGCGGCGACCTGGCCTGGCTGCGCGCGCAGGGGCTGGACCAGGCGATTGCCGCGCATGCCGCGCGGGGCGGCGCAGTGCTGGGGATTTGCGGCGGCCTGCAAATGCTGGGCGAGGCGCTGATCGATCCGCACGGCATTGACGGCAATGCGCCCGGTCTCGGTCTGCTGCCGGTGGTCACGGTGTTTGAGCCAACCAAAACCGTGCAGCACAGACAGGCCACCTTTGAAGACTTGAAGGGTTCATGGACGGGCTTGTCCGGCGTGTCGGTGCAGGGCTATGAAATCCATCACGGCCAGACGGCCGCGCACCCGGCGATGGCCGCTGCGGGTGACATTGCCCGTCCGGCGATGCCCGACGGCCTGGCCTGGCAGAACAATGCGGGCAATGTGCTGGGTGTGTATTTGCACGGCATGTTTGAAGATCCGCGCGTGCTGGCGGCGCTGTTCGGTGCGCAAACCCCGACGCTGGATTCGGTCTTTGATGCTCTGGCGGACTTCATCGAACGGCATACCGAGTCCGGTGTGCTGCAGTCGCTGATTCGCCGCTGACCGCTGCACGGCAAACGCACTCGCCTCTTTGCATCCGCGGACTGCGCGGCAGGGCATGTCGGGCGCGGCGCCGCATACAACTCGGTATCTTGTCCTACAACAGGGTGCGTCCAAAACGCCATCGACCCGGCTTGGGGGTTGGCTAGCATGTCGGTTTTCAGCGTTCTCCGATTTTCCCCGTGGTGTACGTCAGGCCGCCGGTTAGTACTGCAACCCGGAAGTAGCGAAACATCATGAAAGCGAAGGATTCGTGCTCAGGGCAATGCGCAAGCCGAAGCGAAGGCTGGGCGCCTTCGCAAGGGTTGCAACGCCGCCTGGGTGCGAAGACGCGCTTTCATGTTTCCATACTTCCGGGTTGCAGTACCAGGGAGCAGGGCACCGCGTCAGGAATCATCTGGCCGCATCAACAATGACAACCCTGCACAACCATGTTTCGTCAGCGCTTTTATCGTCCGGCATTCCCGGCCTGGACAACATTCTTGGCGGCGGCCTGACCGCCGACCGCATCTACCTCGTCGAAGGAGAGCCCGGCACTGGCAAGACAACAACTGGCCTGCAGTTTCTTGTCGAGGGTGCCCGCGCAACGACGAAACCGTGGTGTACATCACCCTGGCCGAAACGGCCGCCGAGCTGGAGGGGGTGGCCCTGTCGCACGGCTGGAGCATCAGCGGGATTCATATTCACGAAGTCCTGCCGTCCGAAAATCTGCTGCACCCCGAGGCGCAGTACACCATGTTCCATCCGTCCGAGGTGGAAATGGGTACCACCACGCAGCTTATTTTGTCCGTGATCGAAAAGCTCAAGCCCTCGCGGGTCGTCATTGATTCGCTGTCGGAGTTGCAACTGCTGGCGGACAGCCCGCTGCGCTACCGCCGGCAGGTGTTGGCGTTGAAGCAGTTTTTTGCCAGCCGGTCCTGTACCGTGATGCTTCTCGATGACCGCACCGCTGCCGGTGTGGATCTCCAGGTGCGCAGCATTGCACACGGCGTGTTGACGCTTGAACAATCGGTCAAGGCGTATGGCACCGAGCGCAGGCAGGTCAGGGTCGTCAAATACCGTGGCCGGGCGTTTCGCGGCGGCATGCATGACTACGACATTGTTTACGGCGGTCTGCGCGTGTACCCAAGGCTGGTAGCTGCGGAATCACGGGTGCTCGCCAAGCGGTCGCAACTGCGTAGCGATCTGCCAGCGCTGGACGCGCTGCTGGGCGGTGGCCTGGAAGAAGGCACCAGCACGCTTCTTGCGGGGCCGCCCGGCACCGGCAAATCATCGCTGGCCTCGCAGTTTGTTGCGGCGGCCTCGTCGCGCGGGCAGCCGACGGCCATGTTTCTGTTTGAGGAAGCTGCCAACAACCTTCTGAATCGCGCAGACGGGCTGGGCATGAATGTCCGCAGGCATTTCGAAAGTGGATTGCTCACCATCCAGCAGGTGGACCCGGCCGAGCTGTCGCCCGGCGAGTTTGCCAGCGCAGTGTGCAAGGCGGCAGACGGTGGCGCGCGGGTGATCGTCATCGACAGCATCAATGGCTACCTCAACGCGATGCCGGACGAGCGATTTCTGGCTACCCATCTTCACGAGCTCCTGACGTATCTGGGGCAGCGCGGCGTGGTCACTATTCTGGTGGCGGTGCAGCAGGGCATGATGGGCGCGCAGATGACGAGTTCTGTCGATGCCAGCTATCTGGCCGACAACATCGTGATGCTGCGTTACTTCGAATACGACGGCGAGGTCAAGCAGGCCATTTCTGTATTCAAGAAGCGCTCGGGCCGCCACGAACGCACCATACGGCAGTTCTCCATGTCCGATCGCGGCATCGAGGTGGGGGAGACGCTGCGGGGATTTCGCGGCATCCTGACCGGCGTTCCCGTGTACCTGGCTGAAACCAGCGCGGCTGGCGACGATGCCCGGGTGCACTAGTACGTCAGCACGTAAGTTTAGAAACATAATGACGCCCCAACTTTCGATCTGCGTCCTGCCGAGTGAAGCTCCACTCGATGGTCCGCTGTTCGGTA
>NCGI01000433.1 GCA_002256925.1 Polaromonas sp. 28-63-22 | reverse complement strand
TTGTTGGGCAGTCCGCTCACCACCAGCCGCATCACGTCGCGTTCGCGGTCGGTCAGTCCGTCGAGCCGCGCCTGCAGGCCCGTCGCCTGCTGGCGCTGCATCAGCGCCGCGCTTGACACGCGAAGCGCCTGTTCGATCCGGTCCACCAGCGCGTTGTCTGAAAAAGGCTTTTCGCAAAAGTCGAACGCGCCGCGCTTGACCGCGTCCACCGCTGTCGGCACGTCGGCATGGCCGGTCAGGAAAATCACCGGCAGCGTCGGCAGCAGGCCGTAGCCGATCAGCTTGTCGAACAGACCCAGTCCGCTGAGCCCGCCCATGCGCACGTCGAGCAATACGCACGACGGCCCCCCGATGTAGGGCTTCAGGGAAATCTGCGCATCGAAAGCCTCGCCACTGGCAAACGACTCGCTGAGCAGACGGCGTGAACGCAGCAGCCACGCCAGTGCATCACGCACGCTGGCGTCGTCGTCCACGATATAGACCTTGCCGTCGAGAACTGGTTCCATGGATTGCTATTTTCTTAGAGTTTCGCTGCGGGCGTCGCGACGTCCGCAGCGGCGGCGGTGTCGGCAAGCGCCACTGGCAAGGTGAAGCGGAACATCGTTCCCTGCGGCACCAGGGCTTCAAAGCCGAGAAAGCCGCCATGCTGCTCGATCACGGTGCGACACAGGCTCAGGCCCAGGCCCATGCCTTCTTCCTTGGTGGTGAAAAACGGCGTGAAGAGCTGGGCCGCCACAGCTTCCGAAATACCTTCGCCGACGTCCATTACCGCAAACTCGACCCAGCGGGTGAGCACGCCTGACGGCGCAGGTCGCAGGCGCAGGGTCAGCACCTTCTCGCGCGCGGCCGGTCCGGTGCCGCCTGCCTGCGACGCGCCCGGCTCGTCGGGGCCAGGAAGCGCCTGCATCGCCTGCATGCCGTTGCGCGACAGGTTGAGCAGCACCTGCTCGACCATGGTGCGGTCGCACAGCACGCTTGCGCAGCCTTCGGCGATGTCGATATGCACCCGCACGCCCAGCTTGCGCGCCTGCAGGCTGACCAGCGGCATGATGGCGTCGAGCAGCAGCCGGGGCTGCACGGCTTCGCGCACCTGTTCGCGGCGGCGCACGAAGTCGTGCACGCTTCGGATCACCTTGCCGGCGCGCTCGGCCTGCTCGGCAATGCGCCATCTCGCCGACCATCGCCAGCCGGGCCGTGGCCTGCAGCCGGTCCTGGCTGGTGCGCGAGATTTCTTCGATGCGGCGCTGCTCGCTCACGTCGAGAATCGCGCTCATCCAGCCGGTGTGCTTGCCCACGGCATTGATCAGCGGCGCTTCCATGATCAGCACCGGGAACCGCGTGCCGTCGCGGCGCATGAAAACCGACTCATGACCGCCGTGCGGCACCTGGTTGCCGGCCAGCCGGATCTGCTGGCGCTGCTGGTAGGTGCCGGCAAGTTCGGGCGGCCAGTAGGGTGAAGGAAAGCTCTGGTTGAGCAGGTCCTTGGCATCGACGCCGACCATTTTGCAGAAGGCCGGGTTCACGTAGGTGATGCGGCCCTGCAGGTCGCGCGCGCGCAGCCCGGTCAGCACCGAGTCCTCCATCGCCTTGCGAAAAGCCAGCGCCTCGCCGAGGTCGTACTCCACCTTCAGGCGCCTGCGCATGTCGCGCCCCAGCAAAAAAACCACCAGCAGCAGGGCCAGCGCCATGGCGCCGACGAGCGCCGTCAGC
>NCGI01000432.1 GCA_002256925.1 Polaromonas sp. 28-63-22 | reverse complement strand
GACAGGCGGCCCTTGCTTTGCGCCAGCGCCAGCGTGAGCAAAAACAGCCCGGCCAGCTGGGTCGTGAAGGCCTTGGTCGATGCCACGCCGATCTCGACCCCGGCACGCGTCACGTAGGCGAGCTTGCATTCGCGCACCATGGCCGACGTGGCCACATTGCAGATGGTGAGTGTCTGCGTCATGCCCAGGCTTTGCGCGTGGCGCAGCGCGGCCAGCGTGTCGGCGGTCTCGCCGCTTTGCGTGATGGTGACCACCAGCGTTCTGGGGTTGGGCACCGAGATGCGGTAGCGGTACTCGCTGGCGACCTCGACCTGCGTCGGGATTTGCGCAATCGATTCCAGCCAGTACTTGGCCGCGCAGCCGCTGTAGTAGCTGGTGCCGCAGGCCAGGATCAGCACCGAGTCGATGTCCTTGAAGACGCGGTGGGCGGAGTCGCCAAACAACTCGGGCACGATGCCCTGAACGCCTTCCAGCGTGTCGGCAATGGCGCGTGGCTGCTCGAAAATTTCTTTTTGCATGTAGTGCCGGTACGGACCCAGCTCGGCCGCGCCGCTATGCGCATGCACGGTTTTGACTTCGCGCTGCACCGGCTTGTGCTGGCGGTCGATCACCCAGTATTTGCCGAGCTGCATGTCCACCAGATCGCCTTCTTCGAGGTAAACGATCTGGTCCGTCACGCCGCTAAGGGCCATCGCGTCGCTGGCCAGAAAGTTTTCTGAATGCGACTGGCCGACGCCGAGAATCAGCGGCGAGCCGGCGCGCGCGCCCACCACGCGGTGCGGCTCGTCCTTGCAGAAAGCGGCGATCGCATAGGCACCGCGCAGCTGCGCCACGGCACCTTTGAGCGCGTCAAACAGATCTCCGTCGTACAGGCTTTCCACCAGATGCACGATGACTTCGGTGTCGGTCTGGCTTTCGAACACATAGCCTTTGGCCTGCAGCGCCGCACGCAGCTCTTCGTGGTTTTCAATGATGCCGTTGTGCACCAGCGCGACGCGGCCCGGGCGGCTGGCACTGTCGGCGCCGGTGCCGTGGCTGAAATGCGGGTGCGCGTTGTGCACGGCCGGCGCGCCATGCGTGGCCCAGCGGGTGTGCGCGATGCCGGTGGTGCCTTCGAGTTTTTCGGCGCTGACCTGCGCCTGCAATTCGGCCACGCGCGAGGTGCTGCGCGCGCGCTTCAGGCCGCCCGTGTGCACGGCCACGCCGCACGAGTCATAGCCCCGGTATTCCAGCCGCTGCAGGCCCTGCACGAGGATGGGGACGATATTTTGGGTAGAAACCGCTGCAACAATGCCGCACATAAGCCATCACCTGAAAAAAAAATAGATGGGCCATGCTAAGCCTTCATAGTTTTTTAAAGTGATCATTTTTGAGAGTTTTTAGAAATTAACTTTCATACGTCGCATAAACTGGAATTTAATTCCATTCATAATG
>NCGI01000431.1:1413-2859 GCA_002256925.1 Polaromonas sp. 28-63-22 | reverse complement strand
GTTGGCGGAATCAAGCGCCGACGTGGCCTCGTCGAAAATCACCACCGGCGGGTTCTTCAGCAAGGTGCGGGCAATCGCCACGCGCTGCTTTTCACCGCCAGAGAGTTTCAGCCCGCGCTCACCGACCATGGTGTTGTAGCCCAGCGGCGTGGACATGATGAAGCCGTGGATGCGGGCTGCGCGCGCCGCTTCCTCGACCTCGGCATGGCTGGCGCCGGGCTTGCCGTAGGCGATGTTGTATTCCACCGTGTCATTGAACAGCACCGTGTCTTGCGGCACGATGCCGATGGCCTGGCGCACACTGGATTGCGTGACCTGCCTGATGTCTTGCCCGGCAATCGTGATGCGGCCCTGCTGCACGTCGTAGAAGCGGTACAGCAGGCGCGCCAGCGTCGATTTGCCGGCGCCCGAGGAACCCACCACTGCGACGGTTTTGCCGGAGGGGATTTCGAAGCTCACGTTGTGCAGGATGGGCCTGGCAGGCTCGTACGCGAAGCTGACGTGTTCGAAGCGGACGCTGGAATCGACGGGACTGGGCGTCGAAGCGGCAGCGGGGAGGCCCTCAGCCCTGCCCGCGCGCAGAGGGCGTGAAGAGAAGACCAGATCTTTCGCGCCCGGCTCGTCCGCAATTTCACGCTCTCGCTCCATTAGCGTGAACATCTTGTCGAGGTCGGTCAGGCTTTGCTTGATTTCGCGGTAAATCACACCCAGAAAACCAAGCGGAATGTAGAGCTGGATCATGAAGGCATTGACCATGACCAGGTCGCCCAGCGTCATGCGGCCCTCGACCACGCCCTGCGTGGCGCGCCACAGCATGATCACCAGGCCGATGGCGATGATGAGTTGCTGACCCGCGTTGAGCAGGCTGAGGGTGTTCTGGCTCTTGATGGCGGCCTTGCGGTAGCGCACCAGGTTTTCGTCGTAACGTCTGGCCTCGAACTCTTCATTGTTGAAGTATTTGACGGTCTCGTAGTTGAGCAGCGAGTCGATGGCCCGGCTGTGGGCCGACGAGTCCAGCTCGTTCATGGTTTTGCGGAACTGCGTGCGCCAGTTGGTCACCGTGACGGTGAAGGCGATGTAGAACACCAGCGCAATGCCGGTGATGCCGGCAAACCAGACGTCGAACTTCACCGCCAGCAGGGTCAGCACCAGCGTGACCTCGATCAGCGTGGGGATGATGCTGTAGAGCGAGTAGGAGATGAGCGAATGCACGCCGCGCGTGCCGCGCTCGATGTCGCGCGTCATGCCGCCGGTTTGCCGCTCGAGGTGAAAGCGCAGGCTCAGCGCATGCAGATGCCGGAACACCTCCAGCGAAATACGCCGCGCCGCGCCTTCGGTCGCCTTGGCAAACACCAGCTCGCGCAGCTCGGTGAAGAGCGTCGTTGACAGCCGCAGCAAGCCGTAGGCCAGCAGCAGGGCAATCGGCACCACCAGCACCGCCTGGGG
>NCGI01000431.1:0-1386 GCA_002256925.1 Polaromonas sp. 28-63-22 | reverse complement strand
GCCACGACGCGCCATTTGTAGTCCCACAGGTAGGGAAACAGACGCTTGAGGGTGCTCCAGTCCGAGCGCACGGGCGCATTGGCTGCCGCCAGCGCGGCGGGTGACCCCGGCACCGGCGGCGCTGCAGCCAGGGATGATTCAGCAGTGGAAGCTCGGGAGCGCATGGGCGACAATCGTTGAAAGCTCAGTAACCGTTTTCAATTTATTGTTCTAAATTTCACTCCAGATTGTGCCTATGTCCTTCGAATCAAGCGTTTCCAGGGGAATCCACGCCGGGCTGATGACCGACGCCGGCAACGATACGCACAGCGTTATTTTGCCGACCGACAAAGAGCTCGTGCTCAAGGTGATCCCGATGCCGGCAGACTGCAATGCCAACGGCGATATTTTTGGCGGCTGGGTGATGGCGCAGGTTGACCTGGCCGGTTCGGTGGTGCCGGCCCGCTATGTGGACGGCCGCATGGCCACGGTGGCGGTGAACCAGTTTGTGTTCAAGCAGCCGGTCAAGGTCGGCGACATTTTGTCGTTCTTTTCCAGCGTGTCGCGCATCGGCACCACATCGATCACGGTGCAGGTCGAGGTGTATGCCGAGCGCTTTCGCGCGCAGGGCCGCTACATCAAGGTCACGGAAGCGAGCCTGACCTACGTGGCGATTGACGACTTCGGCAAGCCGCGGAAAATTGCCCGGCCGGCAGCGCCTGCGACCCCCGCCAGCGAGTGAGACGCCCCATGGCGATACGGCGGCAACCCGCAGTCGCTATCATTTCAATAGCTGGTGGCGGAGGTACTACCTGGGCCAGAAGCACTTTTCGCTTGAATTTTTCTTCAGGACGGGCCGATTCAATGACCAGGCGAGCACGGCACGACGGGCAAGCAGCCACCCACGACGCATAAACACGCTAAATTCAGGCCTATGGAAAAAGTTCTTGTTCTCGGTGGCACCGGCTTTGTCGGCCGGCATGTCTGTGAAAAACTCAACCAGCAGCAGATTCACGTGACGGTGCTGACGCGTCGGCGTGAAAACGCGCGGCATTTGCAGATGCTGCCGCTGGTCGATGTGATCGAAGTGGCCGCCCTCGACAGCCGCACGCTGGCGGCGCAGCTGGCCGGGCACGACGCGGTCGTCAACCTGGTGGCGATCCTGCACGGCAGCGAGGCTGCCTTTGAAAAGGTGCATGTCGGCTTGCCCCAGGCGCTGGTCGCCGCCTGCCAGACCGCCGGGTTCAGGCGTATCGTGCATATCAGCGCGCTGGGCGCCGCAGCCGATTCCCCGTCGATGTACCAGCGCAGCAAGGCACGCGGCGAGGCCGTGCTGCGTTCGTCCGGCCTTGACGTGAGCCTGCTGCGCCCCAGCGTGATCTTTGGCGCCGACGACCGGTTTCTCAA
>NCGI01000070.1 GCA_002256925.1 Polaromonas sp. 28-63-22 | reverse complement strand
CCACGCCACGTAGGCATCGACCCAGCCCTGCAGAAATTTCTGGCTGGCTTCGCCAATCTGGCCCGCTGCGTCGTAGAGCCCTTCCTTGTTTTGAATGAAAGCTTCGGGCTGGCCCAGCGTGGGAACATTCAGGTAGGCAAGGATATTGCGCAGATGCTGCTGGGCCAGCGCCGTGCCGATGGGGCCCACCGACACGCCGATCACCCCGGCTGGCTTGCCATTCCATGCGCTCTTGCCGTAAGGCCGCGAAGCATGGTCAATGGCGTTTTTCAGAACGCCGGGAACGGACCGGTTGTATTCGGGCGTCACAAACAGCAGGCCTTGCGCGGCCACGATGTCGCTCTTGAGCCGCACCACCTCAGCGCAGGGTGACGCATCATCGTCCTGGTTGTAGGGCGGCAGATCGTCAATCCTCACATGCAAAAAACTGAAATCGGCGGGAAAAAGCTTTTCAAGCGCTTTGGCAAGCTTGCTGTTGAAAGAATCTTTGCGGATGCTGCCGACGATGACGGCAATCTTGCAGGTAGCCATGGGGTCTCCAGACGTTAAGACGATGTTGAAGCAATGGGGCGGGAAGCACGAAACACGCGCCACCCGGATCATTATGTGAACCAGCATCGACTTTTGCCCCCTGGGGATAAAGCGAACCTGTTGCAATACCGGTATAACCGGTTCTGCTCTGGCCCCAACGGTGTGAGGGAATGGCGGCCCTGTAGGACAACAGCGTTTTTTCATCCGCGTGGGCTGCAGGCCAGTCCTTGCCGGTCCGCGCGATAGACAGGGCGAGCGCGCGGTGGACATAATTTCCGTCTGGCCCATCCACCGGCCTACACAACCGGTGCCCGAAAGACATGTATGAACGCGATCAAAAAGACCCGACGACTTATTGAAACCCAGCCGGCTTCCCAGGCGGCGCAGACACTGGCGCGCCTCGTGCGTGCGCTCGAATCCGAAGAAAATTTTCACCTGGGCGACCTCTACCAGCTCGACTACACCGCGTTCGAACTGGCCATTGATGTGCTCAAGGAGTGGCGACTGGACCGCTACTACATGAGCAAGGTCAAGCTGCTCGACATTTCGGTACAGATGACGACGCTTCCAGGGTAAGGGCGCCGGCTTCAAGCCCGGCCCGGGAGTGCTCTGATGCCCGGCAACCCGCTTGCACCCTGCGACGAGGGGGTCATCAGGTCCCAGGCGAGGGACTCGGCACCGCTGACCACCACCGTCATGAACGCGGTCCGTGAGTGGGGCGTTGCTGCCTGGGGCGTGGCGTTTCTGCGGCCAGCAAATCGCAGCCAGGCGCACGGATGCTTTTTGCAGGCAATTTTCCAATTAAATCGGCCTGTAGCCCATAAAATACCTGCGCGGGCAGCTATGTATTTGATAGCGACCTGCGCGTGCCAGCAGCGGCAACGGTGCAGCAGAAAAAACTGGCAGCAGACCCGGCGCATAAACTCACGGCTTGTCGCCCGGTTACCGGGTGCTTGATTTGCCTCGGGCTTCGCCCCTCTTTGCAGGCCGCACCACTCATGCCTTTTTCTTCGCTGGGCCTTGCGCCCGCCCTTTTGCAAGCCATCGGCGAAACGGGCTACGACACGCCGACAGCCGTTCAGCGTGCGGTGGTTCCGGCTGTCCTGAAGGGGCGGGACGTGCTCGCATCGGCCCAGACCGGCTCCGGCAAAACGGCAGCGTTTGCCTTGCCGCTGCTCCAGCAGGTCGCTGCTGCAGCCCCTGTGCCCTCGCGGGCCCCACGGCGAATCCACGGTCTGGTGATCGTACCCACGCGCGAGCTGGCCGCGCAGGTCGGCGAGGCGATGGTCGGTTTTGGAAAATATTTGCCGCAGCGGGTCAAGGTGGCCGTGGTGTTTGGCGGTGTATCGATCAACCCGCAAATGATGAACCTGCGCGGCGGCGCCGACGTGCTGGTGGCCACGCCGGGGCGTTTGCTGGATCTGATCGACCACAACGCCGTGAGCCTTGCCGCCGTCAGCATGCTGGTGCTCGATGAGGCCGACAAGCTGCTCGACATGGGCTTTGGCGATGAGCTGGGCCGCATCCTGTCGCTGCTGCCGGCACAGCGACAAAATCTTTTTTTCTCGGCTACTTTTCCGCCTGCGATCGAGGCGCTGGCCGCCAGCATGCTGCGTGACCCGCTGCGCGTGGACATACAGGCCGAGCCGCTGGGCAAGCGCGATATCGCCCAGCGCGCCATTGAAGTCGATGCCAGCCGCCGCACGCAACTGCTGCGCCATCTGGTGCAAACCGAAAAATGGAGCCGGGTGCTGGTTTTTGTGGCGACCAAGCACGCCGCTGAAATCGTCGCGGACAAGCTGCGCAAGTGCCACATCGAAGCCGAACCTTTTCACGGCGAACTCAGCCAGGGCAAGCGCAATCAGGTGCTGCAGGATTTCAAGGCCAAAACCGTGCAGGTGGTGGTCGCCACCGATGTCGCCGCACGCGGGATCGACATCACGCAGTTGCCGGTGGTACTGAACTACGACCTGCCGCGCTCGGCGGTGGACTACACCCATCGCATTGGCCGCACCGGCCGCGCGGGCGAAAGCGGCCTGGCCATCAGTTTTGTCAGCGCTGGCACGCTGGCGCACTTCAGGCTGATTGAAAAGCGTCAGGGTATCGTGGTGCCGCGCGAGCAGGTGGCAGGGTTTGAGCCGGTGGGCGTGTTGCTATCCAATCCGGCTGATCCGCACGCCACCGGCGGCGTCAAGGGCGAGCGGCCGAGCAAGAAAGACAAGTTGCGTGCAGCAGCCGCAGCCGCCCGCGATGCCGACACGGATGCTGATACCGACGGGCCGTAAAGCAGCCAACCGTTGCCGGGCCGCTGCCTGACCCAGCCGGCTTACAACGGGCCGGGCGGCGTGCCTTCCGTTGAAGCCGAACCCTGAGGCCGGGGACTGCGATGCCCGTGCCGGGTCACGACCTCGACGTAAAACTGATCGCCGCCGGCACTGGCGACTGCGTCCACCGAGCCCATCAGGGTTGCAAAATGAACCACTTCGGCGTCGGCCTCGGTTGCGCCGAATTTGCAGTCGAAGTCCCAAAAGTCCACGCCAGCCGGCAAAGGCCTGCTGCGTTCGCGTTTGACGTATTTGCGGATGTCATGCTTGGCGGCATCAAGCAGGCGATCCCGGTTCTTGCCTTCGATGTTGAGTAGATATGTTTTTCTCACGGGAATCCCTGGTGTTTCTGTGCTGGTATGGCTGTGGATGGGCGCTGATGCTTGCGTTGCAGCGGGAGCTGTCGCCCTTATCGCGGTGCGGCCATGGTGCCATCGCCTTTCGCGCGATGGAAGCTGCCCCGATTATCAGCCCACAAGCAACGCGAGGCTTCAGGCGGCCAGCGCCCGCTCGATCGCCTCGCGCAGATGCTGCAGGCCAAACGAGACATCGGTGAACACGCCATTGACATAAAAAGCGGGCGTTGAGCGCAGGGCGAGCTGGCGCCCACCCGCCAGGTGCTCCTGCACGCGCTGCAGGTACACATGGTCTTTCATTTCATTTTCAAAGCGGGCCATGTCCAGACCCAGCCGGGCGGCGTAGTCCTGAAGGTGCTTGTCCTTCAGGTGCTGCTGGTTGGCAAAAAGCAGGTCGTGCATGGGCCAGAACTGGCCCTGCGCGCCGGCGGCTTCAGCAGCCTCGGCCGCGAGTTCTGCGTGCGGATGCACCTCACGCAGCGGAAAATGGCGAAAAACATGTCGCAACCCATCCTCAAAATGCGGCAGCATGACCTTCAGCGCAGTACTGGCCTGAAAACACGCGGGGCACTCGAAGTCACCATACTCGATCAGGGTCACCAAAGCCGACGCCGGCCCGTGGATGTGGTCGGTCGCCTCATCAGGCTTGAGCAGGCGGTTTGGGCGTAGGGAGGCTGACATGACAATCACCTTTCAGCGGGCCTCGGCTGCAGGCACTTTCGCTTTGGATCAGAAGCGCCGCAAGCCCATTTTTTGACGAGGCGGGCCCGGTCAGCCCGCCGTCTTTTCGAGCAGTGCTTCGTCAAGCGCCTTGCAGGAGGGCGAACACACGGCCTGGGACTTGCCCAGCACCTTGCGCGTGCCCATCAGGGACCGGGCGCGGTGTTTGCCGCACATGAAACACGACATGGTGGCGGCGCCAAAAGACGTGGTGGCAGCAAACGGGGAGCCCGACACCTTGGACTTGTAGCGCAGGCCGTCAGCGAGGACGGCGGTTTTGGCGTCAGCTCTTGCCATGGTTTGGTTCTTCCTTGGGTTGGGTGGTTGGTTGATGAGGGGGCCGGCTCATGGCGCGCTGAATGGCCTGCAGGGCCTGGCTTTCGGCGGCGACCGAGGCATCCAGCGCGGAGCGGCACAGACCGGCGTACCGGTAGTTGACGTTTTCATACAGCTCGGCGGCGGCCGGGTGGGTATCGAGCAGGGCCCGCAACGCCACACCAGGCTGCACGCCAGCGAGCTCGTCGACCAGATGCTGCACGACAGACCGGTACTGCGCTGCCGCAACGGGCTGGGCGCTGTGCTCCAGACGTTCGAGCAACTCGGCCAGTACATGCGTCACCGTCAGACTGGTTTTCGGGGACTGTGGTTTTGTATCGTTCATGAGAGACATCTGGAGGTTTTCGCCCCAAATACAAGCACTTGGCGATGCACGGCGTGCTGGGCCCGACTGCGCCCGATGATCCGTTGTCAGGGAGCCTGGACAAGCGCCTTGTGCTACAAATTTTATAGCTGCTGGCGCTGATAGGCTGTGATTCAAGTCCCTATTTTACCGCGAAAAGATGACGCGCGCTTGCCCCGCAGTTCAACGGGTCATTCAAAGGGCGTCGCAGGGGCCTGCACGAGGCATTCTCAAGCAGTAAAACACATGACAGCCCAGCCTGTACCTGCGCCAGCCGCTCTCTTTCTGATAGCTAACGCCAGGGCCCATGCGGCGCCTGCGCCAGGCGTTGCTGCAAAGGTTGATACAGTGACGACCTGAAGTGAACGGTGATTTTTCCGCCAACGCACCAGCATGCGAGGAAAAAGCGCCTGAAAAGCATCATTGACAACGGCAATGGCTTCAACGCCGTTTCCATTTTTTCTCCCTACCTGCATTACGAAAGAACGATTCTCATGGCACGCATGGTCAACTGCATCAAGCTCGGCAGGCAAGCCGAGGGGCTGGATTTTCCGCCCTACCCCGGCCCGCTCGGCAAGCGGCTGTGGGAAGAAGTCAGCAAGGAGGCGTGGGCCGACTGGATGAAGCAGCAAACCATGCTGGTCAATGAAAACCGCCTCAACCTGGCCGACGCGCGCGCGCGCCAGTACCTTGCCCGGCAGATGGAAAAACATTTCTTCGGCGACGGCGCCGACGCCGTACAGGGCTACGTTCCGCCCACGACCTGAGCACCCCGTTGCAGCCCATGCCCGAGCCTGTTGCGTGGCATGACGACGGCACCGCCAGCGGCAGCCCCTACAGCCCGCGCTTTGGTGACCGCTACCGCAGCGAGCTTGGCGGACTGACGCAGGCCCGCGATGTTTTTCTGCAGGGCTGCGGCCTGCCGGAAGCCTGGGCCAGCCAGCCGCAGTGGTGCATTCTGGAAACCGGCTTTGGCCTGGGGCTCAATTTTCTGCTCACCTGGCAAGCGTGGAAGGCTGATCCGCTGCGGCCCCGGCTGCTGCATTTTGTCGCCACGGAAGCGTTTCCGGCCAGCGCTGACGATGTGCTGCGCGCCGCCCGCGCACACCCGGAACTGCAGGTGTTTGCGGAGCAGCTGCATCGTCAGCTCTGGGGCCTGCTGCCCGGCCTGCACCGGCTGGTTTTTGAAGATGGACGATTGCTGCTGACGCTGTGCATCGGCGACACGCGGGAGATGCTCCGGCAGCAATCGTTCGAGGCCGATTCGGTTTACCTTGACGGCTTCAGCCCGCAATGCAACCCCGACATGTGGAATCTGCCCTTGTGCAAGGCGGTTGCACGCTGCTGCAGGCGCGGTACACGCATCGCCACCTGGACCGTGGCACGCAGCGTGCGCGACGCCCTGACCCAGTGCGGCTTCACCGTGCGCAAATGCCCCGGCAGTCCGCCGAAGCGCGACCGGCTGGAGGGGCAATTCGATCCGGCCTGGGAGCCCAAAAAAGCGCGCAGGGCCCCAGCCGGCGCGCTGCCGGCGCGCTGCGTCGTGATTGGCGCTGGACTGGCGGGTGCAGCGGCGGCGGCCAGCCTGGCGCGGCGTGGCTGGGACGTTGTGGTGCTCGATGCGGCGGCCGCACCCGGCAGCGGCGCCTCGGGCCTGCCAGCCGGCGTGCTGGCGCCGCATGTCTCGCCCGACGACAGCGCCCTGTCGCGCCTGTCGCGCAGCGGCGTGCGGGCGACGTTGCAACAGGCCGACGCCCTACTCACAGCGGGCCACGACTGGAGCCCTTCCGGCGTGCTGGAGCGCTGCCTGGACCACCCGCGCCGCTTGCCTGCCGCGTGGCAGCACCTTGACGCGGACGCCGCACGTGACTGGGTTCGTCCTGCAAATCCAGAGCAGCTGGCACTTTGCGGGCTGACCGCATCGGACGAGGCGCTGTGGCATGCGAAGGGTGGCTGGATTCAGCCGGCGAGCCTGGTGCGTGCCTGGCTGGCCGCACCGGGTGTTCAGTGGCGAGGCCTGGCCATCGTGCACCGGCTGGCGCGGCGCGAGGGTGTGTGGCATGCGCTGGACGTTTCGGGGCGTGCGCTGGCCTGTGGCGAGCTCGTGATTCTTGCGGCCGGACATGCCAGCCGGCGGTTGGCAGAATCGGCGGAGGCATCGGCGAGCGAGCCGTTTGCAGCGGGCACCGCGACCCGCATCCACTCGCAACTGGCGCTGCAAGCGGTTCGCGGCCAGGTCACGTGGGCACCGCTGGAAGCCGATCAGGCCCGGCAGCTTCCTCCCTTTCCCGTCAACGGCCACGGCAGCTTTGTCGCGGGCCTGCCGCTGCCAGGCGGACCCCCTGGCCAGCTGGCCTGGCTGACCGGCTCGACCTTCGAACGCGGCAACGAAAGCCTTGAAGCCCGACCCGGCGAGAACCTGCACAACCTTGAACGGCTGCGCACCCTGCTGCCCGATGTCGCCCGGCGGCTGGCCGATGACGAGTCGCCTACCGCGCCGAACCTGGTCCGGGGCTGGGCCGGGGTGCGCTGCGCGACCCCCAGCCGCCTGCCGGCGCTGGGCTCACTGAGCCCGATGAACGCGCCATGCGCCCACGCCTTGGGCAGCGTGTGGGTTTTCAGTGGTTTGGGCTCACGCGGGCTGACGTTTGCCGCGCTGTGTGCCGAGTTGCTGGCGGCAAGACTACACGCCGAGCCTCTGCCCATCAGCCTGCGACTGGCTGATGCGCTGCTACCCGCTTTTGCGGCGGAGCCCGCCGCAGATGCGCAACAACCTGCGTCACAAGCCGCCCAGGACTCCGATTTATAAGTAAAAATAGCCTGCAGCCCTTAATATACCTGCGCGAGCAGCTATACATTTCATAGCGAGTGGACGCTGGCCGGGGGCTGGCGCGGGGCAGCGGGTATCGATGGATGGCGCCGCACGAGGCGTTGCGCCGACGGTCAGCGCAGGGTTCGCAACATCTGCCCGAGCTCCACCGGATGCAGCGGCTTGCGCAGGCAGTGGACGGCACCCACGCGGCGGGCACGCAGTTCGTCCAGCCAGGAAAGCTTGTGCCGGGTCAGAATCATGGAATCAGCCAGCGCAGGACGCCCGACCGCCGCGCCGACTTTGGCGGCCAGCTGCCAGCCCTCGATGTCAGGCAGGTCTAGGTCCATGATCACCAGCTGGTAGCGGCGCGTTTTCAGCAAATACAGCGCTTCGCCGCCCGTAGCCGCATCGTCGGTCAGCAAAAAATCGGCCATGGCCAGCTTGGCGCGCAGATAAAAACGCGATTCTCGATCCGGATCAATGACCAGCGCCTGCATCAGTTCGGGCTCGGGCGCCAGCCATTGCAATACCGACGGGACCGTGTCGCCGTCGCTGTGAAAGTCTTCGCTGCTGTAGGTTCCCGGGGTGGGCTCCGAAAGCAGATCCAGATCGACATCGCCCCGGTGCCGGGCATGGCGTGGGACAGGGGGCGGGCTGCCCGCAACGGCGAAGTTCGCGCTCATGCGACTAAAGTGTGCGAATCTGCGCCGCACGCGTTGAAAAAGCACCTGCTTACAAAAATAGTGTTGACAGATTTGTCACGCGTCTTTGGCATATCTTTCATTATGCGGCGCTTTTGCGGGCGGGTGAAGCCCTTTCGGCGCAAAACATGACGGAAATTTGCACAAGGTCGCGCTCATTTCCGTCAGGTGTGCCAAAAAAGTCACTTTGCCGAGTTCAAGCTGGCTTTGGCTTCAGGCTGTGTTGAAGGCCGTCACCTCATGGCGTCATTTCATGGCTTCAGGCGGCCGGCGCGCCCGAACATACGCATCAGATGGCAGATAAGCCTTGCCATCGGCGTAGCGCCACTGAATCATCGTGCCCTTGTTGCCGTGCATGTCGAGCTTGCCGACAAAGGCGCCCATGGTGGACTGGTGATCGATGGCGCGAAACTCGGCCGGGCCGAAGGGGGTTGAAAATTTCAAGCCGCGCAGCGCGACGACCAGCTTCTCGTTGTCCGTCGAGTTGCCTTTCTTGATGGCCGCAAAAATGGCCTGCATGGTGGCATAGCCGACCACGGAGCCAACCTTCGGATACTCCTTGAACCGGCGGTAGTAGTTGGCGGCAAAGCTGGCGTGCTCGCGCGAATCGATCTGGTCCCACGGGTAACCGGTCACGATCCAGCCCTTGGGCGTTTCGTCTTTCAGCACGTCCAGGTATTCAGGCTCGCCCGACAGCAGCGACACGACAGGAATTTTCGGGAAAATGCCGCGCTGGTTGCCTTCGCGCACCAGTTTGGCCAGGTCAGCGCCAAACGTCACGTTGAAAATCGCGTCGGGCCGGCTTTGCATGGTGGCCTGCAGCGTGGTGCCGGCGTCGAGTTTGCCCAGGGCCGGCCACTGTTCACTGACGAATTCCACGTCGGGGCGGCGCGCCTTGAGCAATTCCTTGAAGCTGGCGACAGCGCTTTGGCCGTATTCGTAGTTGGGCGCGATCACCGCCCAGCGCTTGGCAGGCATCTTCACCGCCTCATCGACCAGCATGGCGGCCTGCATGTAGGTGCTGGGACGCAGCCGGAAGGTGTAACGGTTGCCCTTTTCCCACACCAGGGCATCGCTCAGCGGCTCGCTGGCAATGAAGACCCTTTTGTTTTTCTGCGCAAAGTCGGCCAGGGCCAGGCCCACATTCGACAAAAATCCGCCCGCCAGCACATCAACTTTTTCCCGCGACGTCAGTTCCACCGCGTGCCGCAGCGCTTCTTCGGGTTTGCCGGCATCGTCGCGTGAAATGACTTCGACCTTGCGATTGAGCAGACCGCCGGCCAGGTTGATTTCCTCGACCGCCAGTTGCCAGCCTTGCCGGTAGGGCTGGGTGAACTGCGGAATATTGGAATAACTGTTGATCTCGCCGATCTTGATCGGCGGTTTGGATGACGTCTGCGCCAGCGCCGCGCCGCCCGTCAACGCCCATGACACCAGCATCACCACCAGGCAACCGCCCGCACGAGCAGACTTTGACAATTTCAAGGGTTTCTCCAAAAGTAAAAAGGCCACGGGCGTTGCGCCCATCGGGGCGTCAGGCACCCGTTAAAAGCAGGCACTGTACCAGTGTCAGTAACGTTTCCGATGGTGCACCTGCCGACAGGGTCACGCTGCGTGCGTATGGCGGCGCGCGGGGGAATCGGCTTCATACACAAAGGCAAATAAGCTTATCCGCATAAAGGAAGAACAAATCTGTAGTTTGCTTTCTAAAGCGGTAAAGCTACATTTTTCCGCTATGCATGAACTTGCCTTTGTCTTTGCCGGCCTCGTCGTGGGTCTGGTGGTGGGCCTGACGGGCGTCGGCGGCGGCTCGTTGATGACGCCGCTGCTGATCTTTGTGTTCGGCGTCAAGCCCCACCTGGCGATCGGCACCGACCTGCTCTTCGCTGCCTTCACCAAGTTAGGCGGCACGGTGCAACTCACCCGCAAACGCGCGGTGGACTGGCGCATCGTCTTGCAGATGGCCGCCGGCAGCATACCGGCGTCGCTGGTGACGCTGGCGGCGCTGCAAAGGCTTGGCCCCGCCAGCCCGGCCACGACCACGCTGATGACGACGACGCTCGGCCTGGCCTTGCTGCTGACGGCCGCAGCGACTTTTTACAAGGTGTTGCGTGGCAAGGCGACTCCGGCAAGCATCGCCCCCGAATTGCTTGCGCAGGCGACGCGGCCGCGCCACTGGGCGCTGCCGGTCGCGTTTGGCGCAGTCGTCGGCACGCTGGTGACGCTGACCTCCGTGGGCGCCGGAGCCATCGGTGTGATTGTCCTGATGCTGCTTTACCCCGCACTGCCGCTGTCGAGAATCGTGGCCGCCGACATTGCCCATGCCGTACCGCTGACGCTGGTGGCAGGCCTGGGCCATGCGTCGCTGGGCTCGGTGGACTGGTCGCTCCTGGGCTGGCTGCTGGCCGGCTCGCTGCCCGGCATCTGGCTCGGTACGCATCTGATGCACCGGACGCCGGAGCGCGTCATCCGCTCGCTGCTTTCCGCGCTGAACATAATGAAAGCGAAGGATTCGTGCTCAGGGCAAGGCGCAAACCGCAGCGAAGGCTGTGCGCCTTCGCAAGGGTTGCAACGCCGCCATGGGTGCGAATACGCGCTTTCATGGTTCGATACTTCCGGGTTGCAGTACTAGGGCCGAACCGGCTCGCTGCACATCCACATCTTCCCTTTTCAACCGTCGAACATGTACCAATACACCGAGTTTGATCGCCAGTTTGTCCAGGCGCGCGCTGAACAGTACCGTGACCAGCTCACACGCTGGCAGTCCGGGCAATTGCCCGAGGACGAGTTTCGGCCCTTGCGCCTGCAAAACGGCTGGTACGTGCAGCGCTACGCGCCCATGTTGCGCGTGGCTGTGCCCTACGGCGAGCTTTCCAGCGCCCAGCTTCGCGTGCTGGCCACCATCGCACGCGACTACGACCAGCCAGAGCCGGCCCTGCTCGACGATGCGCAGGCGGCGCAGGACCAGCTCGGGGCGATTCCCGTCGCAAGCGGTCAGGCCGTGCCGTCACGGCTCGGCTACGGCTACGCGCACTTCACCACGCGCCAGAACGTGCAGTACAACTGGATCCCGCTGGACAAGTCGGCCGACGTGATGGACCTGCTGGCGAGCGTCCACATGCACGGCATCCAGACCAGCGGCAACTGCATCCGCAACATCACCAGTGACGAACGCGCCGGCATTGCCGCCGACGAGATTGCCGATCCGCGGCCGTTTGCAGAGATCATGCGCCAGTGGAGCACGCTGCACCCGGAGTTCGCTTTTCTGCCGCGCAAGTTCAAGATCGCCATTACCGGCGCACGCGAAGACCGCGCCGCGACGGCCTGGCATGACGTGGGCCTGCACATGGTCGTCAACGCCAGCGGCGAAAAGGGCTTCAAGGTGCTGGTAGGTGGCGGAATGGGGCGCACGCCAATCCTCGCCACCACGATTCGCGACTTTTTACCATGGGACCAGATCCTCAACTACCTCGAGGCCATCGTGCGGGCCTACAACCGCTTTGGCCGCCGCGACAATATCTACAAGGCGCGCATCAAGATCCTGGTCAAGGCCGAGGGCCAGCAGTTCATCGATCAGGTCGAGGCCGAATACCGGGACATCGTCGGGATCGACGGCGCGCCGCACACCATCACGCAGGCCGAGCTTGACCGGGTGTCCGCCTCGTTTGTCGCACCCGTGACGCACCCCGCCTCCACGCCCGGCGCAGCACCTGTCCAGCCGCAGGAACCGGAATACCAGCGCTGGCTCCAGCAAAACGTGGCTGCGCACAAAAACCCCGCACTGCGCTGCGTGACCCTTTCCTTCAAGCGTCTGGGCCAGGCTCCTGGCGATGCGACGGCCGCTCAGCTGGACACCGCTGCAGGCCTTGCCGACCGGTTCAGCGCCGGGGAAGTTCGCGTCACGCATGACCAGAATCTGGTCCTGCCCTGGGTGCATGCGGTCGATTTGCCCGCGCTCTGGCACGCTGCCCGCGAAGCCGGCTTTGCACGTTCCAATATCCGGCTGCTGACCGACATGATTGCCTGCCCCGGCGGGGATTTCTGTTCTCTGGCCAACGCGCGTTCGCTGCCGCTGGCCGAAGCCATCACCCAGCGCTACCAGGACCTCGACGAGTTGCATGACCTGGGCGAGATCGACCTGCACATCAGCGGCTGCATCAACTCCTGCGGTCACCACCACAGCGGGCATATCGGCATTCTGGGCGTCGACAAGGACGGCAAGGAGTGGTATCAGATCACCCTCGGCGGCTCCGATGGATCAACCCTGTCCGGTGCACCGGCCACAGGCAAGGTCGTCGGCCCCTCGTTTTCAGCCGCCGAAGTGCCCGAAGTCATCGAGGCGGTGCTGGACACGTACCGCGCGGAACGCCTGGCCGTGAACGGCCAGCAGGAAACCTTCATCACCACGCTGCGCCGCGTCGGCGCCGAGCCCTTCAAGGCAGCCGCCAACGCCGCCCGGTTTGCGGTGCCCGGTCACCAAAGCAACTCGGCCAGCGCCGAGGCGCAAGTCGCCTGAAAGATCAATCGCTATGAAATTAATAGCTGCTAGCGCACATTCCGCCTGGGCTACAGGCCAAAAAGACTTAAATCATGTGCTTCTCCCCAACGATGCAGACCCGCGTGGCCTGGATTTATCGGGGATCGAACGCATTGACCTGCATTTCCCCAAATTCACCGACGGCCGGGCCTTCAGCCAGGCATTTTTGCTGAGCCGCCGACTGGCCTTCAAAGGCGAGATCCGCGCCACGGGCGATGTGCTGGTGGACCAACTCGCGCAGATGAAGCGCAGCGGCTTTACCGCCGCCGTGCTGCGCGCTGATCAGGACCTGTCGCTGGCCAGGCGTGCCCTGGCAAGGTATCCCGGTAACGTGGTGGGCAAGTACCAGGGCGATGCCGTGGCGCCCGCACCGCATTTTGCGTCCGCGCCATGAACGCCATAGCCCTCTACGCCAAACCGTCTGCCAGCTTCGCGCACAAGCTCGAGGCCAGCAAGGCGCTGCTTCAGGCAGCGGCAGCGCACTACGCGCCGCTCACCCAGGCCTCCAGTCTGGGCGCCGAAGACATGGTGGTCAGCCATCTGATTGCCGAGACGGGCATCGCCTCCGGTATTTTTGTGCTCGACACCCGCATGCTGCACCGGCAAACCCTGGCGCTCGTGCAGCGTCTGGAAGAGCGCTACGACCGCAAAGTCGATATCTATCAACCTGACCCGGACGTGGCCGATAAATTTGTGGCCGAGTTTGGCGAGGACGCGATGTACCGGAGTCTGGAATTGCGCAAAACCTGCTGCGACTTCCGCAAGATGCAGCCGCTGGAGCGCGCGCTTGCCGGCAAGAACGGCTGGATCACCGGTTTGCGGCGCGAACAGTCAAATGCGCGCGCCGAGGTGCATGACGTGGAACAGCAAAGCCTTGTGATCAACGGCCAGGCAGTGACCCGCGCCAAGATCAATCCGCTGGCCGACTGGACCTGGGGCGATGTCTGGCATTTCATTGCCACCCAGAACATTCCGTACAACCCGCTGCACGATGCGTTCTTCCCTAGCATCGGCTGCGCGCCCTGCACACGCGCGGTCACGCTGGGAGAAGATTTCCGTTCAGGTCGCTGGTGGTGGGAGCAGGAAAGTGCGAAGGAATGCGGCCTGCATGTCAGCGCCGACGGCACGCACGAAGCGCAGGAGCCTGCAGCATTCGAGCCGGGTGCCAGCGTGTCGAGAGTCTCCAGCACCATTCCCATCCGACCCATTTCACCTTGATTGCCCGACATGAACGCCAGAATCAATCCTGAAATTCTTCGTCATCCGACGCATGTGCTGAGCAACGCCCACCTTGACGCGCTGGAAGAAGAGGCTATCTTCATCCTGCGCGAGGTGGCAGCGGCGTTCGAGCGCCCTACCCTGCTTTTTTCCGGCGGCAAGGATTCGCTGGTGCTGCTCAAATGCGCGGAGAAGGCCTTTCTCGACAAAGACCGCGGCGGCAGCCTTCCGTACCCGCTCCTGATGATCGACACCGGTCACAACTTCCACGAAGTGACTGACTTTCGGGATTACCGCGCCCGACAGCTGGGGGCGAACCTGATTGTGCGCAGCGTCGAGGACTCGATGGCACGCGGCACCGTTCGTCTGGCGCACCCCGGCGAGTCGCGCAATGTGCATCAGTCGGTCACGCTGCTGGAGGCGATTGACGAATTTCGCTTTGATGCGTTGATTGGCGGCGCGAGGCGCGACGAGGAAAAAGCCCGGGCCAAGGAGCGTATTTTTTCGCACCGCGATGCTTTTGGTCAGTGGCAGCCAAAGGCCCAGCGGCCCGAGCTCTGGACCCTGTTCAACACCAGACTGCAGCCGGGCGAACACTTCCGCGTGTTTCCGATTTCCAACTGGACCGAACTGGACGTGTGGCAATACATCGAACGCGAAAAAATAGAATTGCCCTCGCTTTACTACGCGCATCAGCGCCAGGTTGTCGAGCGCAAGGGTCTGCTGGTTCCGGTGACCGACCTCACCCCGCTGCGTGAGGGCGAGCAGGCGGTTGAAAAAACCGTGCGCTTTCGTACTGTGGGTGATATCACCTGCACCTGCCCGGTGGAAAGCGGGGCCGTTACCCCTGCCGAAATCGTGATTGAGACACTTGCCGCCGACGTGAGCGAGCGCGGCGCCACCCGCATGGACGACAAGACTTCGGATGCGTCGATGGAAAAGCGTAAAAAAGAGGGCTATTTCTGATGATCACCACCATGCTCGAATCCACCAGCGTCATCGCCGCTGCAGCACCGGACGCGAACAACAACCCGGACATCAACAGGGACACGGCTCCAGACACCCGCGCCGCACTGCGCTTCGTGACCTGCGGCAGTGTTGACGACGGCAAGAGCACCCTGATCGGCCGCCTGCTGGTTGACAGCCGCGCGGTGCTGCAGGATCACCTGGCCGGCGTGCAGCGCGGCGGCCAGACCGATCTGGCGCTACTCACGGACGGCCTTTCTGCCGAACGCGAGCAAGGCATCACCATCGACGTCGCCTACCGGTATTTTTCCACCGAGTCCCGCAAGTTCATCATTGCCGATGCGCCTGGCCACGAGCAATACACCCGCAACATGGTGACAGCGGCTTCGAGCGCCGACGCAGCCGTGGTGCTGGTCGATGCGACCAAGCTGACCTGGCAATTGCCCTTGCCCGCGTTGCTGCCGCAGACGCGTCGCCATAGCCTGCTGGTGAATCTGCTTCGCGTGCCGTCGATTGTGTTTGCCATCAACAAACTGGACGCGGTGGATGACCCGGCCCTGGCGTTCGCGCACATCAGCGCAGCCTTGAACCAGTTTGCCGATCACGCCAGTATCCCGGTCAAGGCCATCGTGCCGGTATCGGCCCTGGTTGGCTACAACGTGGTGGATGCCAACCCCGGCTGGTGCGACTACCGCGGGCCAAGCCTGCTGGACATTCTGGAGCATCTGCCGGCCACGCCGGCCGACCTTGACAGCGCCTTCGCATTTCCGGTGCAATGGGTCGAGAAGTTTTCATCGAGTGCCGACACGTCGCAAGGGCGCCGTGTCTTCTGGGGTCGCGTTGCGACAGGATCGGTCCGGCC
>NCGI01000069.1 GCA_002256925.1 Polaromonas sp. 28-63-22 | reverse complement strand
TCCGCCTTTTACCGCTACGTTGGACGCGGATTCGGCCAGTTGATTCGCCTGGCGGGCGTTGTCGGCGTTTTGCTTGACGGTGCTGGTCAGCTCTTCCATTGACGCTGCGGTCTCTTCGAGTGAGCTGGCCTGCTCTTCGGTGCGTGAGGACAAGTCCATGTTGCCGGTGGCGATCTGGCTGGAGGCGGTCGCTATGGTGTCGGTGCCCTGGCGAACGTTCCCCACAATGGACACAAGGCTCTCGTTCATGTCTTTCAACGCCTGCAGCATTTGCCCCGTCTCATCTTTTGAGGTGACCACAATGCTGCTGGTGAGGTCACCGTCAGCAACGCGCCTGGCAATCGCCACGGCGGCGCCCAAGGGACGCGTGATGCTGCGGGTGGTGAACACCCCGAGCGCAATACTGATCATGACTGCCAGTGCCGAGATCAGCAGCACCAGCTTTTCGGCCTGGCTCGCTTCCACAGCCGAGGTTTTGCCCGACGCTTCCATCACTTCACGCTGTAACTCGATCACCTCATCGAGCGCTACGAAATAGGCCAGCTGCGCGGTTCTCAGCTCGCCGATCAGCAAGGCTGTGGCTTCTTCTTTTTTTCCTCCCTTTGCCAGCGACAGGAAGTTCGTGCGCTGCGTGATGAATCGTTCTCTGACTTCCATCAGGCCTTTCATCAATTCTCGGCCTTTGACGGAGGTAACCGACTTGTCAAGTTTGTCGAGCGATTCAGCGATGATGCGCGTGCTTTTGTCTATGTTGGCATATTCCTTTTTGATCACTTCGGCGTCGGTGATCAGCATGACGTTACGCATATTACGTGCCGTTTCGTTAAGTTCGTCCTTGATGGCGTGCGCCAGCACAGTCTTGGGATATCGGTCGGAGTTCGTCAGCGTGATGTCCTCAGTCAATCCGTTGATTCGGGTGTAGGCAAGGGTTGCCAACATCAGGATGAGGGTGATGACAATGGCGAAGCTGAACATCAGCTTTTGACCAATTTTTAAGTTCTGGATATTCATGATGGTTCTAGCGACGTTAAATTTATATGGGGGTGCGGTACGGGATCGGCTCTTTAGCGGCGCTTCAGGCCTTCAGTCTTTCTATCAATCCCATTTCAGAACTCGACATCAGCTTGTCGATATCCACCAGAATCAACATACTCACGTCGGAGACGCTGTCAACCACCATGCCCATGACGCGGCTGCCAATGTTCAAGATGATCACGACCGTGAACTGGTCGTACGTCGGCGTTCCCAGATCGAACTTGATGCGCATGTCGATGATGGGCACGATGATTCCGCGCAGGTTGACCACGCCCTTGATGTGCTCAGGTGCGTTGGCAATGCGCGTCACGGTGTCATAGCCGCGCAGCTCTTGCACCTTCTGGATGTCGATGCCGTACTCTTCCTGGCCCAGCTTGAAGGCCAGGAATTCCAGTGCGCTAGCAGTCGACGAGCCGACAGAGGGGCGTGCTGTGGCTACTCGATGGGGGCTATTGGTTGATGCGTGCATACGCACTCCTTGAAATGTTGGCCATGATGTACTGAGTCACTGCCGCGGTTGACAGGCTAGCCAATCAGCAAATGCTTATTCTTGGTTATCGACAACTAATCAATAAAGTTGATAGAAAATCGCACTAAAACCCACGATGATCATCAATACTGTTAAATTCGTCACCGATGGTAGGTCGGGTTAGCCTTTGCGGGCGTAACCCGACATGGGCAAGGCGCAGGCGCAGATGTCGGATTACGCTTCGCTAATCCGACCTACGATTTTTGAAACGAAGGGATGTCATTTGTCGCGGCCTGTCCGTTGCATGGCGGCCACGTCAATAATCAGTGCGACATTGCCATCGCCCAAAATCGTCGCCGCGGAAATGCCGGGCACTTTGCGGTAGTTGGTTTCGATATTTTTGACAACAACCTGGTGCTGCCCGACCAGCTGGTCCACCAGCAGCGCAAAGCGCGCGCCTTCGGCCTGCACAATCACCGCGATGCCCTTGGTCGGGTCGCTGACGGCATCGGCTACTTCAAAAAACTTGTGTAATTCGACCAGCACGAGGTACTCGCCGCGCACATGCATGACCTGCTCATCGCTGGTGATGGCATGAAGATCCCTGGCGAGCGGCTGCAAGGATTCGATGACGTAGTCCAGCGGCAGTATGTAAACCTCATGCCCCACCTTGACCGACATGCCATTCAAAATAGCCAGCGTCAGCGGCAAGACGATCTTGATGGAGGTCCCCTTGCCCAGCACGGAGGCCACTTCAACCTGTCCACCCATCGCTTGAATATTGCGCTTCACCACGTCCATGCCCACGCCGCGGCCGGAGACATCGGTGACGATCTCCGCCGTAGAAAAGCCAGGCGCAAAAATCAGCTGCCATACCTCTTCGTCGGACATGGCGTCGCTGACTGCCATGTCTTGCTGGCGCGCCTTGGCCAGAATTTTTTCGCGTGACAGTCCTGCGCCATCGTCCTTGACTTCGATCACGATATTGCCGCCCTGGTGGCGGGCTGAAAGCGTCAAGCGTCCCACCGGGTCTTTGCCGGCTGCAACGCGTTGCGCCGGCAGCTCAATACCGTGGTCAAGACTGTTGCGCACCAGGTGGGTGATCGGGTCGATGATGCGTTCGATCAGGCCTTTGTCGAGTTCGGTCTCCTTGCCGACGTTCACGAGTTCGACCTGTTTGCCCAGCTTGGCCGACAGGTCGCGTATCAGGCGCGGGAAGCGACTGAACACATAGTCCATTGGCATCATGCGGATAGACATCACCGATTCCTGCAAGTCTCTGGCGTTGCGTTCGAGGTGACCCATGCCGCTGAGCAATCGCTCATGCAGCACCGGGTCCAGCTGTGACGCGGTTTGTGTCAGCATCGACTGGGTAATAACGAGCTCACCGACAAGGTTGATGATCTGGTCCACTTTTTCTACATCCACCCGGATGGAGCTGGCCTCTTTGCTGGTGGCAGGCGTTGCCACTGTTGCCGCCGCAGTGGCGCTTGCCGCCGGCGCGGAAACTGGTGCGGCAGCAAGTGCAAGTGGCGCCCCCGGGACAGCCACATTCACAGTTTCTGGCTCAGGCTCAGGCTCAGGCTCAGGCTCAGGCTCAGGCTCAGGCTCAGGCTCAGGCTCAGGCTCAGGGGCCGCAGGGACCGACTCGTTGCTCATCTCGATCTGGTCGGCCTCAATCACAAAACAGCAGACGGCAACGATGTCGTCAACCGAACAGCCGGTTTCCACCCACAGGGTCAGGCTGTCGTCGGTCTGGGTTTGCGCCGTCACACGACCGAGGTTTTCCAGCTCCTCAGTGAGCAACCTGCAGTCGTTGGCAGAGACCTTGGTAAAGCGCACTTTCAGCAAGGGACCTGCTGGCGCGCCGACTACCGATGCCGATGCATCCTGCGCCGTCACGATCAGCGCTTGCACGGGCGCCGGGATGCCAACCGAAGCTGGAGCACCAGCGCTCGACTCCAGCGCGAGGTGCCGCAAGACTGCGCAAATGCGCGCTACCCCTTCAGGCTCAGGCTCTCCGCCCTCCCGGTAAGCGCCCATTTGGGTCTGCAATATATCTTTGGTTTCCAGAAAGGCGTCCATCATTTTTGTTGTCAGTTTCAAGTCGCCATGGCGCGCGCGGTCCAGCAGGTTTTCAAGCAAATGCGTGGTCTCGGTCAGCGCCAGAAAGCCGAAGGTGGCGGCGCCGCCCTTGATCGAATGCGCGGCGCGAAAAATCGCATGCAGATGCTCGCTGTCCGGCGCCTGCAAGTCCAGGCCAAGAAGCAGTTGCTCCATTTCAGCCAGCAACTCATCGGATTCTTCAAAAAAGGTTTGATAAAACTGGGTGATGTCCATCATGGTCTATCTAATATCTAGGTGCCGCATCGGGGCGGTGGCTGGTCGCGGCTGTCGCTATTCAGTAACGCTGCGTCAACTCTTGCGCGCACCAGTGCGCGGCAGGTCTGTCGCGGCTTGGCCGGCAGGGGCCGGCGACGCCGTGCCCGGCTTGAGGCTGACGCTGGCTGTAACGGCCGCGTTGGCTTTTTCTATGTCCATCTGGGCGCGCTGATTGAGCACGACAATGCTGATGCGGCGGTTGATGGGCGCGTAGGGATCGTCCTGGTTCAGGTTCATGCTGGATGCAACGCCCATGACGCGCAGCACCTTGACTTCCTGCAGCCCGCCCACAATCAACTCGCGCCGCGACGCGTTAGCCCGGTCGGCCGACAGTTCCCAGTTGCTGTACGACTTGTCGCCTTGCGCATACTGGGTTGCATCGGTATGGCCGGACAAGGTGATCTTGTTGGGCTGGGCATTGATGACCGGACTGATCTCTCGCAGGATGGTGCGCATGTAGGACACCACCACCGCGCTGGACCGATCAAACATGGGCCGGTTGCTGCTGTCCACAATCTGGATGCGCAGGCCTTCGGGTGTGATGTCTATCAGCAGTTGGGGTCGAAACTGCTTGAGCACCGGACTGGCCTCGATCATCTGGTCGAGTTGCTTCTTCATGTCGTCCAGGCGCGCCACATCCGCCGCGTCCGTTTCAGCGTCGATGCTGACTTCGCCTTCAGGCCGCTTCACTTCATCATTGACCTTGGTGGGCTCGCCGCCACCTGGAATCACGCTGGGGCTGTTGCTGATGGCTGGCCCGCCTTTGAGGGCTTCGCTGAGTGGCATCTGGAAATGCTCTGCAATACCCGTCAGCTGCTTGGGCGAAGACGACGACAACAGCCACATGACCAGAAAAAACGCAAACATCGCCGTCATGAAGTCGGCGTACGCGATCTTCCAGCCACTACCATGGTGGGCGGCCGCCATCACGGGGCGCTTGATGATGAAGATACGACGGGATACTTCGCTCATGGCGGTTCAGGCGCGGCAGGCCACTAGCGGTTTTTCACATCGCGGACATGCAGGTCCAGTTCGGTGAACGAGGGCCGTTCAGTCGAGCGCAGAACTTTTCGGCCAAACTCCACCGCCAATTGCGGCGCGTAGCCGTTCAGGCTCGCCAACAACGTCACCCGGATGCACTGATAGACCTTCAGGGCCTCATGCACCTTGTGCTCGATCAATGAGGCCAACGGCGAGACAAAACCATAGGCCAGCAAGACGCCCAAAAACGTTCCCACCATGGCATGGGCAATCAGCGTACCCATGACAGACGGCGGCAGGTCGGCCGAAGCCAGTGCATGCACTACACCCAGCACTGCCGCCACAATGCCCAGCGCTGGCAGCGCATCGCCCACCTTCGCCAGGCTGTGACCCGGCGCTTCGGCCTCATGCTTGTACGTGTCAATCTCCTGCTCCATCAGCTGGTCAATCTCGAACGGATCCGTGTTGCCGCTCACCACCAGGCGAAGGTAGTCGGTTAAAAACTCCATGACGGGCAGATCCGCCAGAAGCACTGGGTACAGCGCGAAAATGGGACTGTTCTGCGGATCGTCAATATCCGACTCCAGCGCCAGCATGCCGTCCTTGCGCCCTTTGGCCAGCAGCACATACAGCAACGCCAGCAGCTCCATGTAGAGCGCCTTGTCACGTTTTTTCGAGCTTTTTATCAACTTCGGCAAGGTCTTCAGCGTGGCGCTAATGGCATGACCGTCGTTTCCGACGATAAACGCTCCTATCGCAGAGCCGCCGATCATCAGCAACTCAAGAGGTTGATAAAGCGCTCCAAAATGGCCGCCCATCAGCGCGTAGCCTCCAAATATGGAGCCCAGAACGACCAGATAACCAACAATGACCAGCACGATGCACTCGCTATGAAAAATGTTTAATGAAGAACCATCGACCCGGTCTGATGGGGGGTCAGACGTGCGCCCCAATCATCACATTGGCCAGCCACTGCGATGAGGACACTGCCGGGTGGCGGGATTCAAGTGCGCCAGGCACAGCAATCGCATCCACGCCAAGGGCCACATCCGCTTTGATCTTGCGCAACTTGCCAGCGCGCGATGGCGGACGACACAGAACGCAGACATAGTTGCTTTGGGGATCGTGCGCATGCGCGACAAACTGCCCGGTGCAGCGGGTACATGTGCTCAACTGCAGCATGTCGCTGTCAAAAAAGCGCACCAGCGTCCAGGCCCGGGTGAAGTCAAGCACCACCTCGCTGCCCTGGCGCTTGACCTGCTCGCGGTAGAGCCGGTAGCTTTTAATGAGTGCTTCAATCCGCGTGCAGCCGCCATGCGTCACCATGAAACGGTAAATGTTGTAGAACATCGATGAATGGATGTTGGACATCCAGGTCATGAACCAGTCGGTGGAAAACGGCAGCAAACCTTTGGGGGGCGAGACGCCCCTGATTTCCTTGTAGAGCTTGATCAACCGGTCGCGGCTCAGGCTGGTTTCAGCTTCCAGAAACTGCAGCCGCGCGCCGAGCTTGATCAGGTCAATGGCCAGATGAATTTCGCGCGCTTCACGCAGGACGCTTTTACCGGTCATACCGGGCAACCCTGCAGCCGCGTAACTTCGGCAGGTGCCGCTTTGGGTCCTGGTGTTCATGCCGCCATCTCGACTTGCTGGCCGGACAGAAGAATGGTGGTGTGGGCCTGCTGCAGCGCCAGGTTTTTGCTGTCGTGCGTCAGGGCCGACAAAATCGGGTGGTCATCAAAGCGAAAGCGGCACAGCAACAGGCTGGAGTTCGACAGCTTGACGATCTGCGACAGCGACAGGTTGCCGAGGAGATCGGCCAGTTCACGACTCATGCCCAGACGGAACATGGCGGTCGCTACGTCTTCCCTGACGAGCCGCTGGGCGAGCAACAGGTAAGAAAGATTCAAATCGCCAATTTCGTTATTTGTACCAGTTTCGTTCATTGTGTGCCTAAGGTATTCTTATCAATTGCGCCAGGGTGACGCGCCCAAAAAGCCATTTTTCCTACTGCCGCTGCGGATAAAGTCCTACACGCTGCGATGCTGATGGGCTGATTTTGACAAGGTTTTCAATTTATTTACATTTTGCTGATAAATTTATCAATAAATAACAAATAAGCCACAAATTCATTTTTTTGAATAAAATTAATAACAACAATTGACTTTGATCAAAGTTCGAGGTCTGCCGCGCTTTCAGGCATGCCATCCACTCTGTAGAGCCAAGCCAGTACCTCGGCCACAGCGACGTACAGCTGCGGGGGAATCTGGGCATCGAGGTTGACATTCATGAGCAGCTTCACCAAGTCGGGCGAAGCATGCACGTACAGGCCACTTTCGCGGGCACGCCGGACAATCGAGTCAGCCACCGCGCCATAGCCCTTAGCCACGACAATCGGCGCCCTGTCCTTGGCGGCATAGGAAATCGCAACGGCGCTGGGCCGGTCGGGCGACGGGCTGGCGGGCACGGTTGCGTCAGTCATGGCGCGCGTCCCCATCTTTTGGCGCCGCCTCGGGTGCCAGCGCACCCACCCAGACGCCCTTCAACTGCAGCCCCAAAGCGGCAAAGCGCGCCGGCAGTTCATGGCGCTCGTTGCCGAGCAAGGCCACTGTGCCGTTTTCACTGGCAGCCAGCTGTAGCTGCAGCGTGCTACCGAGCAGGCTCAAGCGCACTTCAACGTCTTTCAGCTCAGGCAGGCGCAGGGCCAGCCGCGTGCTCCAGCTGCGCTCTGGCGTTTCGCCGGCATCGGCAAGGGCCCGCTCATCGGGTTCTTGCTGAATTTCCCAGTCCATAGGCGTGCCCGGCCAGGCTTCCCCGCCCCAGCGAAACACCGGTTGCGCCAGCAGTTCGAGTTGCTGGCGCACCAGCGCCACCGCGTCGGCATGCACCCCCGCAGGGACCAGAGCGCTGCTACGCGTCGCGTCCTGGGCGTTGGCGCCACGCGTTTTCAGGATGTGCTCCTGCATATCCAGATCCTGCAGCGCCGCCGCCTCGTTTTCTGGCGACTCGGCCGGTGTGCTTTCCAACGCATTTCCCAACGCGCTTTCCACCGCATTTTTTCGCAGGCCTGCGAGCAAAACCGGCGCATCAACCACTGATTCGGTTGCTACGCCTAAACCAGCGGCAGCAATGACCTGAAGCCCGGCCTGCGGTTCCTGCATCAGCTGCGCCAGCGTACGCGCGCCCTCAGCAAACTGCTGCAGATGCGATTCGTAAAACAGGCCGGAGTTTTCCACCGTATGCGCCAGCGTCGCGGCCAGCAGTGGCGCCATCGGCGGCTGGCGCAACGGCCACAGCGCCTGAGCGCCCAAGATTTTGGAGGCGGGGCTGGTGGGCAAGTCCAGAATCACGCTGAGTGCGCGGGCCGCCGGACTCAGCGTGACGGCCTCGCTGGCGGTGGCTGCAGCTGCCGATGGGTACGAATGACCGCGTCCTGCACCAGAATACAGACCGACATCGAGTTGCTGCTGCAGCGCGGCGCGCGACGGCATGCGAATGTCGTTGCTGACCGGCACCGCGTGGGGTACGGCCCCCGGCCCGGCAATGGTCGGCGTCGCCTTGAGCGGCAAAACCGGCACCAGTCCACTCATGACAGCAAATCGGAGCCATGGCTGTAGGCCGAATGCAGGCTTTGCTGCCGCTCAAGGCTGCGCAGCATCGCCCCCAACTGCGCCAGCTGCGGCATGACGATGCTGGAAATTTCGGCGTGGTTGGACGTGATGCGGCCCAGCAGGCGGTACTTGCGCTCAACCTGCGCGTCATCAAGCGTCATCAGCGGTTCGATCACGCGCAGCCGATCGACCGTGTCGCTGTACTGCGCCTCCAGCGCCGGCAGACCGCCCCACTGACCGGCGCGAGCCAGCGCCAGCATGCGCTCGGTCAGGGGGGAAATCTGCTCGTAGCAGTGCATGACTTCACTTTGAGAACACATATCAGGCTCCCCTGGAAAGACATGCACTGGCAAAAAGGGCACTCGCTGAGTCGGCAGAGGGCGGGTAGCTTGACAGACGCGGGGAGGCCTCGCGCCAGGCCGAGCCTATGCTTTCGAGCAGCCGGTCGGCCTCGTCCAGCTGTGCCAGGTCATTGCGCAGATTGGCGTACAGCAGGCGCTCGTTGATGTAGTCATACAGGGCGGCCAGATTGGCCACCAGCGCGGCGCCGGCCGCACCACCCACGTCTGCATCCAGGCTGGCCTTCAGGCCGTTTTCAATAATGTTGATGGCCTTGGAAATCGCTATGCCCTTGGCCGCAATTTCTTTATGAGCCATATGGTGGCGTGCCATGGTGATGGCGGTTTTGGCGCCATCAAACAGCATGGTGATGAGCTGGTGCGGCGACGCGCTCATGGCGGCGCTTTCGGTACCAATCCTGGCGTAGGCACTGGCGCCTGGGTGGTAAGCGTGGGCTGGGGTGTACACAGGTTGATCCTTATTTGCTTGGGTTCATGGCACTGAACTGCGAGGTCAGATAACTGGTGGTCGCATTCATGCGCGCCATCATCATGTCGAGCTGGGTGAACTGCGCACGGTAGCGCGCCACCTTGGCCCCGACGCTCACTTCGGTGGCCGCATAGCGCGTGTCCAGCGATTTCAGCGTGGCATTGACGCCGGCGGTCGCGTTGCTGAGCTTGCCGCTGCTGCCGGTGAAGGTCTCCACCAGCGCCGCCACCTGCGTGCCCATCCCGGCGTTGCCGCCGGCGCCGGCAAACAGTTCGACCACCGCTTCGCGGTTGCCGGCAAATGCCGTCTTCAGCTTGGCTGCGTCAAAGGCAATCGTGCCGTCTTTCTGAAAGCTCACGCCTACGCTGGACAAGACCTTGAGCGCACCGGCCTGCGGTGTATTGAGGGCCGAGCGGATGCCGGTCTGAATGCTGCGCAGCGTCGAGTCACCGACCAGCGCCGCGCCGCTCTTCTTCGCCAGGTCATACTTGGTCAGCTGGCTGGCCGTGGCTTGCAGGGCGTTGTAAGCGTTGACGAAAGCGGCCACTGCGCTTTCGACCGAGGCGGTATCGCGGCTCACCGTCAAGGTGCTGGAGCCGATTTTGGCCAGCGTCATGGTCACGCCCTGGACCGAAGATGCTACTGTGTTGGTCGTACTGGTCACGGCAATGCCGTTGACCGTGAGGGCCGCATCGGTAGCCGTGATGGTTTGTTTCAGGTTTTGCGTTCCGGCGGGGTCGTTGGCCAGCAGTGATCCCACCGCGGCGTCGCCGGTCACGCTGATGCGCATGCTCGACTTCTGACCTGTCATGGTCGACATCAGGACCAGCCGGTTGGTGGTGCCATCGTTGACGATGCTGGCGGTCACGCCAATGCCGGTGGTCTTGTTGACCGCATCGCGGATTCCGGCCAGGGTATTGTTGGTGCTGTCGATGGTCAGCGAAACCGGTGGTCGCGCGGCATCGGCGGTAAAAGTCGCGCCAGCGTTGTAGGTGCCGGTAGTGGTATTCAGGGTGCCGGCGATGGTTCCGAATCCAATGGTGACGGTTGTCGCGCCGCCCGCGCCTATCGCCGAGGTGGTACTGGCTACACCCCCTGATACCAGCGACTGGGCCTGCGCCAGCTGAGTAACGCTGACGGCATAGCTGCCGGCCACGGCGGTGCTGTCCGCGCTGGCACTGAGCACGTCAGCCGCACTCGACGCGACTGTCGCGCCCTTGAACAGGGTGGCATCAGCCAGTTTGCTCGCGGCCGCCTGGAAATTGCTCAAGGCATTCTTCAAAGTGCCATAGGCCGACAACTTGGCGGTGTAGCTGGTCTGCTGTTTTTGCAGCGCGACCAGTGGCGCGCTTTCAGAAGCCGCAAGCTTGTCGAGCAAGCCGCTCAAATCGAGGTTGGCCC
The DNA here is from genome assembly GCA_002256925.1 of Polaromonas sp. 28-63-22. Taxonomy (GTDB): domain Bacteria; phylum Pseudomonadota; class Gammaproteobacteria; order Burkholderiales; family Burkholderiaceae_C; genus Polaromonas. The sequence goes on along the minus strand of NCGI01000069.1, from coordinate 1,787 downwards.
CGACCCCTAAACTTGAAATTACCGCCATGCTGACTCCTATCCATCTAAGCTATTGAATGCAAACTGTCCTGCGCAACTGCTGCATCAGGAGAGCGCTCTACAGTCAATGGCCGCCTGGATTGGCCCCACTTTTTCAGAATCGACTGGTGCATCAACAGGCTTTGCAATTTGCCCATGGCTTTCGAAATTCGCGCCACCTCTTCGAAAGGAATCTGGCGAATCACCGCGCCGCTTCCCACGTCCAGCACTTTGGCAACCATCTCATCGGCCTGCTGGTCAAACGCGAACTGCAGCCCGACGCACGACATCTGAAATGCCTCGTTGATCTCAGCCAGCGCGATGCGGTCCTCATGCAGTGGTGTTGAGGCTGACATGGGCTGGCGGCGCGGGCTTGCCGTTGCCGCGCGTGCGGGAATCATCATGAATCATTCTCCTAAGTAATCGCCAGCATTCGCGCCTGAAACTCAAGCGCAAATGCATGACGCGTTTCAACTAGACCTTCTGGCTCACCAGAAGACCCTGCAACTTGCCCAGCGCTTTGGAGAAACGCACCACCTCTTCCGAAGGCATCTGGCGAATCATCTCGCCACTCTCCACATCCATCACCTTTGTGACCATGGTGTTGGCCTCCTTGTCGAATTCGAACTGCACGCCTACGGACGCCTGCCGCAAGCTCTGGTTGATCTGTGCCACTGCATCGCTCAGCTGAGCGCTCGTGGCCATGGCCGCCTGCTTCTCGCGTTCAATAACAGCAGCCTCGCGCACCGGTTCGGCCACCGTCGCTGGCCTTGCTGCGGGCAGTGCGCCGGGCAAATCCACGGCAGCCGGGCGTCGCGCGCTAGCCGAACTGGCTGATAAGGCATTGACCAAAACTGTCATGGCACTGTCTCCTGAGAATTCGCAAGGGAGTCCCAACTGGTGTGCTCCAGGGGGGACTTCTTAAAACCTTCGTAGGTCGGGTTAGCCAAAGGCGTAATCCGACATCTTTCTCTACGTTGAACAAACCTGTCATCCAAGTGGGCGGCGGTGTTTGTCGGGTTACCTTGCGCTAACCCGACCTACGATTCACTCGACGATCCGCTTAGCGCAGCAGCGACAACACGCCTTGCGTCGTCTGATTCGCCTGGGCCAGCACCGAGGTACCAGCTTGCTGCAGGATCTGCGCGCGGCTTGCCCAGGTTGGAGATCACCGAGTCGAAACGGTTTTGCACCGCACCGAGCGCGCCGCGCTGCGTGTCGACTTTGGCAAGTGCCGCGTCTACGGTTGCCAATGCGTTTGCCGATTTCGCAAAGCCGGCAGCACTAAAATCCACAACAGCTGCAACAGCGGTGTCAGGAGCGCCAGTGGTATATGTGACACTTGCGGGGTCTATTGCCACATAAAGTTTGTCACCGGCAACGACGCCTGCGCGGGTAGTACCGGCCGCAGCAGTAACCTCGGCGAAATAGTTACCCTTGCTGTCCATACTGACAACTGCGGTTGGCGCAACAGTACCTAGATCAGCAACTCCAGTACTCCCTGCCGCGATGGTTATAGCAACGGCGGGAGTGGCAGAAACTGTTTTGCCAAGGAACGCAGCAACAGTTGCAGCCGTACTAACTTGACCCGCCGCATCGGGGCCGGACACGCTGAATGTACGCATGTTGAGCGCGCCGCTGTCCATTTTCTGCAGAGCGATGGAGATGGCTTCATTGTCTTTTGCGCCCACCTGAATGGTCAGGGACTGGCTCGAGTTCAGAACCTTGACGCCGTTGAAGTCGGTTTGTGCCGAAAGGCGGTCGATTTC
>NCGI01000430.1 GCA_002256925.1 Polaromonas sp. 28-63-22 | reverse complement strand
AGCCGGCCTTTTCGACCGCTGCCGCGAGCGTCTCCATGCTGACGTTGCTGCCCGCCTTGACGCTGGCCTGCTCGGTCGCAAAATTGACGCTGGCCTCGGCCACGCCTGGCACGCCGCTCAGTGACTTCTCGACCCGCGCCACACACGACGCGCAGGTCATGCCTTCGACCGGGAATTGCCATTGCGTCAAGGCGGCGTCGGTGGCAGGTTGTTGCAGGACCAGGGTGTTGGCAGGTAGGTTCATGGGAAGCTCTCGTGCAGGATGTAGGACTAGCGAAGCTGCAGTGTGAACCTTACCATCGTGGCAAGGTCAACCGTGTCAGCACAATAGCCGCAGCACCTGTGAGGGCATTCGCCGCCGGGCCTTGACCTTGCCCCCGTGGGAAGGTTCAGACTTCACCTGTCTTATCAATGTTTCAACATTTCAAGGAGTCATCATGGAATTCAAGATCCCCACCATGAGTTGCGGCCACTGCGTCGGCGCCGTCACCAAGGCTGTCAAGGCTGTCGATCCGAAGGCCGAAGTCACGGTTGACCTGGTCACCAAACAAGTGACGGTGCAGACCTCGGGCGAGCGCCAGGCGGTGGCGGCGTCGCTGGCCGAGGCGGGTTACCCGGTGCAGTGACGCAGAGCGGCCTGGCACACGCGCAGGCGCTGTCCCGGGGCGACGGCCCCGGAGGCGTCGCCTCGATAGAATCAGCCTTCCCCTACTACCGGCTGCGCCTGTGTCCGACCGTTTTGCCGTCCTGCCCCAATACCTGCTGCCCAAACAGGCGCTCACTTCCTTCGCAGGTTTTGTCGCATCGCCCCGGCGCGGCTGGATCACGACCGAGATCATTCGCCGCTTTGTCGCCAAATACGGCGTCAACATGGGCGAGGCGCTCGATTCGGACATCGCCAGCTACGCAAGCTTCAATGATTTTTTCACCCGTGCGCTCAAGCCGGGTGCGCGGCCGCTGGCCCGGGCTGATCTGATCTGCCCGGTCGATGGCGCCATCAGCCAGTTCGGTGCCATTGAGCACGACCAGATTTTCCAGGCCAAGGGCCACCACTATTCCACCGCCGCGCTGGTCGGCGGCGACGCGGCACTGGCGACGCAGTTTCAGGACGGCAGCTTCGCCACGCTGTACCTGAGCCCGAAGGACTACCACCGCATTCACATGCCCGCCGACGGGCGCCTGCTGCGCATGATCCATGTGCCCGGCGATCTTTTCTCCGTCAACCCGACCACGGCGCGCGGCGTGCCGGGCCTGTTTGCGCGCAACGAGCGCGTGGTGTGTGTGTTCGCGTCGGCGCGTGGCCCGTTCGTTTTAGTGCTGGTCGGCGCCACGATTGTTGGCAGCATGGCCACGGTGTGGCACGGCGTGGTGAACGCGCCACGCGTGGCCGATGTGCGTGAATGGCACTACGCCGACGCCGCCGTGCCGGTGCACCTGAAGCAGGGCGAGGAAATGG
>NCGI01000429.1 GCA_002256925.1 Polaromonas sp. 28-63-22 | reverse complement strand
GGTACGGTCGCCCGAAAGCACCTGGCCCTGGATGGCGGCGCCTACAGCCACGGCCTCGTCGGGGTTGACGTCCTTGCGCGGCTCCTTGCCGAAGAATTCCTTGACCTTCTCCTGCACCTTGGGCATGCGCGTCATGCCGCCGACCAGAATCACGTCGTGGATGTCGCCCACGGCAACGCCAGCGTCCTTGATGGCGACGCGGCAGGGCGCAATGGTGCGCTCGATCAGCTCGTCAACCAGGCTTTCCAGCTTGGCGCGCGTCATCTTGATGCTCAAATGTTTCGGGCCCGACGCGTCGGCCGTGATGTAGGGCAGGTTGATGTCGGTCTGTGCGCTGTTGGACAGCTCGATCTTGGCTTTCTCGGCGGCTTCCTTCAGGCGTTGCAGGGCGAGCACGTCCTTGCCCAGGTCCACGCCTTGCTCCTTCTTGAACTCGGCAATGATGAAGTCGATGATGCGCTGGTCGAAGTCCTCGCCACCGAGGAAGGTGTCGCCGTTGGTGGACAGAACTTCAAACTGCTTTTCGCCGTCGACATCGGCAATCTCGATGATGGAGATGTCAAACGTGCCGCCGCCCAGGTCATAAACAGCAATTTTGCGGTCGCCTTTTTCCTGCTTGTCGAGGCCGAAGGCCAGCGCTGCAGCGGTAGGCTCATTGATGATGCGCTTGACCTCCAGGCCAGCAATACGGCCGGCGTCTTTCGTGGCCTGACGCTGGGCGTCGTTGAAGTAGGCAGGCACGGTGATGACCGCGTCGGTCACGGGCTCGCCGAGGTAGTCTTCGGCGGTTTTCTTCATCTTGCGCAGGATGTCGGCGCTGACCTGCTGGGCCGACATTTTTTTGCCGCGAACTTCGACCCAGGCGTCACCGTTGTCGGCCGCCACGATCTTGTAGGGCATCAGGTCGATGTCCTTCTGGACTTCTTTTTCGCTGAATTTGCGGCCGATCAGTCGCTTGACGGCGTAGAGCGTGTTCTTGGGGTTGGTCACGGCCTGGCGCTTGGCCGATGCGCCGACCAGCACTTCACCGTCTTCCTGGTAGGCAACGATGGATGGCGTGGTGCGCGCGCCTTCCGAGTTCTCGATCACGCGGGGCGTGTTGCCCTCCATGATGGAAACGCAGCTATTGGTCGTGCCCAGGTCAATGCCGATGATTCTTCCCATGATTTACTCCTGATTTTCTGGTTTGTTAACGATTAAAAGTAGTGTCTGCGATGACCCGTACCGCATGCATCCTGTGGTGCATGAACGTCGGGGCAACCATGTTGATGACTTGTGGATAAGTTTTGAAACTTCAAGTCGGGGCCGCAGGTTTTTTAAGTTAGCGCGGCGCCGCGACCGTGACGAGCGCCGGACGCAGCACGCGATCGGCGATCAGGTAGCCCTGCTGGGGCGAGGCGTCCTTGATCGCCAGGCCCGCTTCCAGGCTGTCGGTGACCGGGAGCAGGCTTTCGGCAAAGCTTTCGAGTGCAAATTTGCGCGCCTTGCTGATTTCCTCATCGGCGCGACGCCGGGCGTTTTCGGCCTCGGCCTTGGCGCGCAGGTAACTGTCGGCAAGTTCGGTGTTTTTGGCCTGCAGCGTGGCCACTTCGGCCTGGGCCACAGTGAGGGCGTCAAATTCGCTGGCAGCCTGCGCAGCCTCGAGTTCCTCGGGGCTGGGTGCGCCGCTCAGGGGTTGACCGGGCGTTTGGTTGGGTTCGGGTTGGTTGTTTTCAGGCATGCTCGGTAAGGAGATTGAACTAACAAGCGAAAGACTTGGGGGCGTCAAATCCCTTTTCAAGACAAGGGATTGGATTTTTGCCGAGGGCGCCAGTGGCTACCTGACCATGCCGGTGGAGCAGGTTCGGCGGGACCAAATCGCTATTGATTTGATAGCTGCCAGCGCACATAGATAAAGGGCGGAGCCCGTGAAACGCCTGGAAACCGGAGCTTGCAGCTGTCGCGGCCGCAGTTTCGCGGTGGCTTTTGCAGTCGGCTCGCCAGAAAAAAAGACAGGCCCAAAGCCTGTCTCGCGGGGAGCATCAAGCGCCTGTCCGGCGCCCGATTATTTCTTCTTGACGGCGCTGACTTTGGTCTGGCTGAGCGCCCACTTGCCGGCAAAAGCCTGCAGGTCGTTCAGGCGCTTGAGAAGGTCGGCGCCCAATGCGGTGACGTTGTAGCCCTTGCTGTCGTGGCCCATCAGGCCGGCGAGGCGCAGTTCCTTGATCCGGGTGTTGAGGGTGTTCGGCGTGATGCTGCCGATGCTGTCCTGCAGGAGACGGAAGGTTTGCGGGTGGCCGTCCTTGAGGGCCCACAGCACCCGCAATGCGTAGCGTGATTCCAGCAGCTCAAGCAACTGGCTGACGGCTACATTTTCTTTGGCGCTCATTATTCATCTCCTCTGGTCACAATTTTGTAGGGGGTGGATTTCGGCGAGGTCATTTGACGCTCAAGCAAAAAGCTCGTCCCAAATATAACGCAAAATTCAGCTTGCTACGAGTTTTATAGCTACTGGCGCCCGCCGCGTGTGGGCCTCAAGCCTAAAACATCTGCAAAACCCAAGGAAAGC
>NCGI01000068.1 GCA_002256925.1 Polaromonas sp. 28-63-22 | reverse complement strand
CCACGGCCAGATGGCCGACCAGTGGGCGGCCAGCAAGCCCGGGCAGGCGCTGACGGCCTCCGGGCTGGCTGCATCTCAATAGCAGTCCTAGACGACCACCATCAGGCCGATCTGCAGCAGTAAAAGTAAAACCAGCGCCGACAGATCCACCCCACCAATCGATGGGATGACGCGCCGCAGCGGCGCCAGCAGCGGCTCCGTCAGCCGGCCCATCAGCGCGTAAGCGGGCGAACCGGGTTGCACCCAGGACAGGATCGCAAAGCCCAGCACCAGGATAAAAAGCGTCTGCAGCGCAACGCGAATCACCATCTTTAATGCAAAGCCGAGCAGCCCGAGGACCGCGAAGGGCCCGAAACTGGCGCCCAGACCCGGCACGGCCATCAACACGCCGAACAACAGCGCAAAGACCAGCGCATAACTTCCCGCCAGAACAGTGGCCGCCACCAGGCTGGCCCAATCAATCCGCGCTTGCGCAAGCCGCTTGGGCAACAGGCGCCGCAGCGGCTTGACGAGCCAGTTCGTCAGCGCCATCACAAAGCTGCCCGGTTGCCCGCTCATGTTGACGCGAAGCCAGTTCATCCACGCGCGCAGCAGCGCGGCCGCGATCAGGAAAAAGAAAACGGTTTCAAGCAGGAAGGCGAGGATTCGGGTCAGCATGGTTCGTGTGCAGGCCAAGTTGGGGTGAGCGTCGTGGTGCCAGACCGGCCCAGGCTAGCGGCGCGGCTTCTTGCCCTGCTTGCGGCCGGGGTTGCCAGCCGCTTTTTTGACAGCCGCCTTGAGCGACTGGATCGGCGACCTGGCGCTCCGTTCGGCGGGCGGGCTGCGACCCGCCGAGCCGGTGCTGCCGCCCGCACCACTTCCCGTGGCGTGACCTTCTGAACGTTTGCGCGCCGTCGGCAAGCCGCTAGCGGCGCTGCCGGCACCACCCTTGGCCGCACGTTTGCCGGCGCCACCACGGCGGCCCGCGCCGCGCTCGTCATCGGCAAGCTCGGCCGGGTTACCGCCAGCCTTGTCTTTCATCGCGCGGCCCACCAGCGCCTCGCCCTCGCTCACCAGGCGGAAATCGATTTTCCGGCCGTCGAGGTCAACCCGGCTGACCTGCACCCGCACACGGGTGCCGATGGCGTAGCGAATGCCGGTGCGCTCGCCGCGCAGTTCCTGCCGCGCCTCGTCAAAGCGAAAGTACTCGCCGCCCAGTTCGGTGATGTGCACCAGCCCCTCGACATACATCGCGTCCAGCGTCACAAAAATACCGAAACCTGTAGCTGCCGTCACCACGCCACCGAATTCTTCGCCCAGATGCTCGCGCATGTACTTGCACTTGAGCCAGGCTTCCACGTCGCGACTGGCTTCATCGGCGCGGCGCTCGTTGGCGCTGCAGTGCAGCCCGGCGGCCTGCCAGGCGAGTTCGTCGGCGCTGGCTTTTTTGGGTTTCTGGTCAGGGTCCTTGACGCGGGACGACAGCCGTTTGGACAGTTTGGCTTCGGCCTCGCCCGGCGTGGGCAGGGTCGGCAACTCGTACTTGGCCTTATTCAGCACGGCCTTGATCACCCGGTGCACCAGCAGGTCGGGGTAGCGGCGGATCGGACTGGTGAAGTGGGTGTAGGCCTGGTAGGCCAGACCAAAGTGGCCGCTGTTCATCGGCGTGTAGATCGCCTGCTGCATCGAGCGAAGCAGCATCGAATGGATCTGCTGCGCGTCAGGCCGGTCTTTGGTGGCCATGGCGATCTGCTGAAATTCGCCTGGCGTCGGCTCGTCGGTGATCGTCATGCCAAGGCCGAGTGCCTTCAGGTAGTTGCGCAGCATGTCCTTCTTCTCGGGCGTGGGGCCTTCGTGAACCCGGAACAGGCCGACATGTTTGCTGCCTTCGATGAAGTCGGCCGAACAGACGTTGGCCGCCAGCATGGCTTCTTCGATCAGCCGATGCGCGACGTTGCGGGTGCGCGGCACGATTTTCTCGATGCGCCCGGCCTCGTCGCAAACAATCTGCGTCTCGGTGGTTTCAAAATCCACCGCGCCGCGCACACCGCGCTCTTTCAGCAAAGCCTGGTAGACATCGTGCAAATCTAGCAGATGCGGCACCAGCGCCTTGCGCTGCGCCGCTTCCGGCCCGCGCGTGTTGGCCAGAATGGCAGCCACCTCGGTGTAGGTAAAACGCGCGTGGCTGAACATCACTGCCGGGTAAAACTGGTAGGCGTGCACCTCGCCCTTGGCATTGACCAGCATGTCGCACACCATGCACAGGCGTTCGACGTTGGGATTGAGCGAACACAGGCCGTTGGAGAGTTTTTCCGGCAGCATGGGAATCACGCGGCGCGGAAAATACACGCTGGTGGCCCGGTCATAAGCGTCGATGTCGATGGCGCTGCCGGTTTGCACGTAGTGGCTGACATCAGCAATGGCCACCAGCAGGCGCCAGCCCTTGCCCCGCCCTACTTTGGCTGGCTCGCAGTACACGGCGTCATCGAAATCGCGCGCGTCTTCACCGTCAATCGTGACCAGCGCGATGTCGGTCAGGTCAACCCGGCCCTTCTTGTCGGCGGGGCGCACCGCATCGGGCAGCGTCCGCGCCAGGGCCATCGCCTCATCGCTGAATTCGTGCGGCACGCCATATTTGCGCACGGCAATTTCAATTTCCATGCCCGGATCGTCAATTTCACCGAGGACTTCCTTCACCCGGCCAACCGGCTGGCCGAACAGCGCCGGCGGTTCGGTCAGTTGCACCACCACCACCTGGCCCGGCTTGGCGGCACCGGTTGCACCCTTGGGAATCAGCACGTCCTGACCGTAGCGCTTGTCTTCCGGCGCGACCAGCCAGACGCCGCTTTCCTGCAGCAGGCGGCCGATGATCGGGTTGGAAGAACGTTCGAGGATTTCAGTCACGCGGCCTTCGGGCCGATTTTTGCGGTCGTGACGCACGATGCGCGCCTTGACGCGGTCCTTGTGGAGCACAGCGCGCATTTCATTGGGCGGCAGGTAGATGTCGGGCTCGCCGTCGTCGCGCTGGACAAATCCGTGGCCATCGCGGTGCCCGGAAACGGTGCCTTCAAACTCCGCAAGGAGCCCGGCCGATGCGCCGGAAGTTGGGTTGCTAGTTTTGATAGAAGTCTCTGCAGTTAAAAGTGTGGCTGGGCCGGCCGCCTAGCAGCCGGGTTCCTGATCGGTATGTTGAAAATTTCAGGACTGGGTCTCAGGAAAACGTTGATGTAATGGTACACTGCTGGATGTGCCCGGGTGGCGGAATTGGTAGACGCGCACGGTTCAGGTCCGTGTATCGCAAGATGTGGAGATTCGAGTTCTCTCCCGGGCACCATCACTCTTCAGATCTTCCAGATCGCAACAAAAGCCGCTGTTCATCCAGTGGCTTTTTTGTTTCTGCCTGCTGCGTTCTTCCAGCTTCGATTCCCCCGACCGAAAGCCTGCCGGCCGATCCGATAGTCCGGTCTCAGACCGGCACGGCAACAAGGTCATGGCCCTGGGTGCCGACGATACGCGCACGCGTGAACTCACCCACCTTCAGCGTCTTGCTGATTTTCTCGGGCGGCAGCAGCTTGACCACGCCGTCGATTTCGGGCGCGTCGGCGTAAGAGCGGCCGGTGCCGCCTTTTCGGCCCAGCGCCGGCGCCGAATCCACCAGCACCTGCATGGTCGCGCCCACGCGCTGCTGCAGCTTCTGGCTTGACACAGCTTCGGCCACCGCCATGAAGCGCGCACGCCGCTCTTCACGCAACTCAAGGGGCAGCATACCGGGAATGTCGTTGGCGGTCGCCCCCGCCACAGCGCTGTAGGCAAAGCAGCCTGCCCGATCAATACGGGCTTCCCGCATGAACGCCAGCAAATGCTCGAACTCCGCTTCCGTTTCACCGGGGAAACCGGCTATGAACGTGCTTCGAATGACGATTTCGGGACAAATCTCGCGCCAGCGCGCAATGCGCTCCAGGTTTTTTTCGCCGCTGGCGGGCCGTTTCATGCGCTTGAGCACATCCGGATGGCTGTGCTGCAGGGGCACATCCAGGTAGGGCAGCACCTTGCCGCTCGCCATCAGCGGCAAAATTTCATCGACGCTCGGATAGGGATAGACGTAGTGCAAGCGCACCCAGGCGCCATACGGCTCGGCAATCTCGCCCAGCGCCTGCACCAGTTCCAGCATGCGGGTCTTGACCGGTTTGCCGTCCCAAAAACCGGTGCGGTATTTGACATCAACGCCGTAGGCCGAGGTGTCCTGGCTGATCACGAGCAGTTCCCTGACGCCGCCTTCAAAGAGAGCGCGCGCCTCGTTCAACACATCGCCAATCGGCCGCGAGACCAGATCACCACGCATGGAAGGAATGATGCAAAACGTGCAGCGGTGGTTGCAGCCTTCGCTGATTTTCAGGTACGCGTAGTGGCGCGGCGTGAGCTTGATGCCGGCAATACCGAAGGCGTTGGGCACCAGATCCACAAACGGGTCGTGCGGCTTGGGCAGGTTCAGATGGACGGCATCCATGACTTCCTGCGTCGCGTGGGGGCCTGTCACGGCCAGCACGCTGGGGTGCATCTGCCGCACCAGGTTACCGCCGCCCTCGCCCGCCTTGGCGCCCAGGCAGCCGGTGACGATGACTTTCCCGTTCTCGGCAAGCGCCTCGCCAATCGTGTCCAGACTTTCCTTCACGGCGTCATCGATGAAGCCGCAGGTGTTGACGATGACCAGGTCAGCGCCTTCAAACGTCTTGGAGGTCTGATAGCCTTCGGCGCTAAGGCGCGTCAGGATCAGCTCGGAATCAGTCAGCGCCTTCGGGCAGCCCAGGCTGACAAAACCCACGCGCGGCGCTGGTTTGTGAATGACAGGAGGGGTTGGGGAGATAACTTCGCTCATGCCCTATTGTCTCAGAGCAGACGCATTCGAGGTGTGCTGCGCCATGCCCGTCCAAAACGCGCCGTAGCAAGGCTGGAACAGCGCGCGTTCCCGGATAGCGCAAAAACCTGCCAACCTAACGCTTGAGCCCGAGCGCTGCGAGCATCTGTTCGCTCTGCTTTTGCATCTGCTCCTGCATTTGCGTGAAGACCGTCTTCGACTGCTCAACGTAGTTGCCCATCATGCCCTGCATCATCGGCGACTGCGCGTTCATGAACTGCGCCCACATTTCGGGGCTGAGGCCTTTGGACTTTTCAGCCATCTTGACCTGAAGGTCCATGAAGCTCTGAACGTTCTTTTCCAGATAGGAACCCATGAAGCCCTGCATGGCGTTGCCATAAAAACGGATGATGTTGGCCAGCACCGCTTCGGTGAACATCGGCGCGCCGCCGGTTTCCTCTTCCAAAATGATCTGCAGCAGGATGCTGCGCGTCAGGTCTTCGTTGGATTTCGCATCGCGCACAACAAGTGCCGCACTCTTCATGACCAGCTCGCGGACTTCCGCAAGCGTGATGTAGGTGGAGGTTTCAGTGTCGTACAGGCGGCGGTTGGGATACTTCTTGATGACGCGCACGCCCGGCGTCTTCGCGGGCGCCTCTCCAGCCGGTTTGGCAGCCGCAGCGCGCCGGGGCGCGGCCGCATCCGGGGGATTGGGAACGCCGGCTTTTGCGCCGGTACTTTTGCTTTTTGGCACTCGATACTCCGATGGATGACAACCGCTCACAACCCCCAGGAAACTGCGTCGGCGATGCTGCATTTTAGGAACTGCAGAACCTGGCAATCACCTTGGTTTACCCTGCATCGCAGCCGCGCCGAGGGGCGTCTGGCAGGCGATGGAGAATTTTCTGTGGGTAGTATGAGGGAAATCCGGTGTTACGGCGCCATGCGCTTCCAAGACCTTGTCAGACCCCTCCGGAGGGCCCTTCAAGACGCATTGGTTTCAACGCATTCTTGTTTCAAAGGTGCGCTTCAGGCCGTCCATGTCGGTGATGCATATATGCCGTTTGTCCACTTCCATCAGGTGGCGCTGCTGGAAGCTGGAGAAAGTCCGGCTCACCGTCTCAAGGGTCATGCCGAGATAGCTGCCGATTTCGGCGCGCGACATCCGCAGATGAAACTCGCTTGCCGAGTAGCCGAGTGATTTGAGGCGCTGCGACAGATTGAGCAGAAACGCAGCCAGACGTTCGTCGGCATTCATGCTTCCGAGCAGGAGCATCAAGGTGTGCTCGCGCACAATTTCACGACTCATCAACCGGCTGACCGAGCGCTGCAGGCTGCTGCTGCCCTCGCTCATCTCGGTCAGCTGGGTGTAGGGTATCGCGCAAATTTCACTGTCTTCCAACGCGATGGAACTGCTGGCGTGCGTGCCGTGGGCCACACCATCGAGGCCCATCAGTTCGCCGGCCACGTGGAATCCGCTGACCTGTTCCCGGCCATCCGAAAGCGCCAGGCTTGACTTGAAGGTGCCGCTGCGCACGGCAAAAATGAACTTGAAGCTGCTGCCTTCGTGATAGAGCGTGCTGCCAGACTTCACCCTGCGGCGGCCGAAGCCCAGATGGTCCAGATGCGTGACATCTTCGGGCTCCAGCCCGCAGGGCAGGCACAACTCACGCAGATGGCACGACGAGCAATGGGTTTTCAGGGCCGTCGGTGCCCGCGCCCCGCTTTCCGGCTGAATGGGCACGAACCGGATCGGGGCTACGGGGACTTGCAGGGTTGCGAATGACATGGCGGATACCTCCTGAGTAGCGTTGTTGTTGATCAATGCACGGCCTGGTGCGCGGCACTCTCAACCGCACGCACCAGTTGTTCAGATTCGCCGGCCTTGTCGAGAAAGCTGCACGCACCTGCGCGCAGGTAGCGTTTGCGGTAAGCCTCATGAGCGTTGCTGGTGAAAACCACCACGCCAATGCCGGGTGCGGCCTCGCGCACGGCACGAAGCACCTCTAGCCCCGTTCCGCCCTGCAACTGAATATCGAGCACGACAACATCGGGATGCAGCGCCAAAATGCCGTCGATGCAGTCTTGCGGCGTACTTGCCTGCCCGACCACGGACATGGCGCTGCGGCGCAGCAGGTCGGCTACGCGTTCACGAATCATTTCCGAGTCGTCGGCAAGAAAAACGTTGATGGGTGCATGTCGCAAAGGCATGCAAGTACTTTGCCGGCGCAAGGCAGGCGGCACCATCGGCGGGCGATGAATTTGACCGTCGGCGGTCTCTGGCTGCGCGCTTCCCGCTTGCCCAGCCGCCTAGGAATTGTCCGAGTTACGCTATGGATTTAATAGCTGCTGGCGCACGTATCTTCTGGGCTACAAGCCCTTTTCATTAAAAAAATGACCCCTGTGAAGCGCCGCAGCGGTCAGGGCTCGAGCCGATCGGCAAGACCGTGCCGGATGGCGTAGCGCACCAGTTCGGCCGAATTGGCCAGGCTCATTTTCTGCATCAGGTTGGCCTTGTGGGTGCTGACCGTTTTGACCGAGAGGTTGAGCTGACCCGCGATTTCCGTGACCGAGATGCCGCCCGCCAGCAACCGAAGCACTTCAAACTCGCGGTTTGAAAGGCTTTCATGCGGCACCGCAGCGTTGCCAGGCATGGCGCCCAGCGCAAGCTGTTGCGCAACCTCGTCACTGATGAAGGCGCCGCCGGCCGCGATCTTGCGAATCGCCTGCTCCAGTTGCGCGGGCGCGCTTTCCTTGGTCAGGTAGCCGCTGGCCCCCGACTTGATCGCGCGAACGGCGTATTGCATCTCCTGGTGCATGCTCAGCACCAGGATGCGCAGCCGGGGCTTTTCGGCGCGCACCAGCTTGATCAGTTCCATGCCGCTGCGACCGGGCATCGAAAGATCAAGCATCAGGACGTCGATGTCAAGCGTCCGCACCCGCTGCATCACCTCCGTGCCATCGGCAGCCTCAGCGACCACCTGCATCCCCTCGCATGAAGAAACGATACGCTTCAGGCCCTCCCGGACAATGGCGTGGTCGTCTGCAATGGCAATCCGGATCAATGGCCTTCTCCCTTGTTGTGCAACGGAATGTGTACAGCGATCTGCGTGCCACCGCCGCGCGCGCTTTCGATCGTCATGCTGCCCTTGAGCAGCCGTGTGCGCTCGCGCAGGCCCATCAGTCCAAGCGATTCAGGCTTGCGCGGCTGTGTCGGTGAAAAGCCCTGTCCGTCGTCGCTGACCACCAGCGTCACCGCATCCTTCGTCCGTTCGATGGCCACGCTCGCCTTCGAGGCTTTGGCGTGTTTGCCGACATTCACCAGCGCCTCCTGAAGAATCCGGAACACCGCCGTGGCATAAGGCTCATGCAGTTCCATGTCTTCATCAACCAAAAGCGAGCAGGCCACACCGCTGCGCTGGGTAAAGCTCTGCACCAGCCATTCGGCAGCCGGTACCAGGCCCAGATCATCGAGCAGCAACGGGCGTAGATCCGCGGCGATACGCCGGGTAGCGGCCACAGTCGTGTCCAGCATCGCCAGCATGGTTTCAAGCTTGGCAACTGCCGCCTGCTCGCCGGCAGGCAGGTTGTCACGCACCCAGATGGCATCCATTTTTAGCGCAGTCAGCGATTGCGCCAGTTCGTCGTGCAGTTCGCGGGCCACCCGCGTTTTTTCATTTTCAAGCGTGGCATGCGCCTCGGCGGCGAAAGCGCTGAGTTCTTCCTGCGCGCGGACTTTTTCCGTGATGTCGCGCACGATCACCGTCAAAATTTTCCCTTCGCCGGTTTCGAGCTGTGAAATGGAAGCCTCTATCGGGAATTCATCGCCATTGGCGCGCTGTGCGTGCAACACCGTGCCGTCCGCCATCCGCCGGGAGGTCACGCCGGTGGTCGCAAACCGCTCGACATGGCGCTCGTGGCCGTTCCGAAAGCGTGGCGGCATCAGCTTGTCGATCCGTTCGCCCATCACCTGGTCGCTGCGCCAGCCAAACATGGCCTCGGCGGCCCGGTTGTAGAGCACGATGCGCTGCGACGCGTCGATTGCGATGATGCCGTCCATGGCCGAATCGAGCAGGCCGGCCAGCCGCGCCACCAGACGCGCATTGTCCTGCTCGGCTTTCACCTTGGCTGTCACGTCGCGCAGGATCACCGTGAAGAGCTTGCCCTCGGACGTATTGAGCTGGGAAATCGAGGCGTCCACCGGAAAGTCTTCCCCGCTGGCCTTCCTGCCATAGACCACGGACGAACCACCCATATGCCGGGAAGTCACGCCGGTGCGCCCGAACCGCTTCACATGTTCGGCATGCAGGGCACGGAAACGTTCGGGGATCAGCAACTCCAGCGGCTGGCCCAGCACGTCAGCGGCCTTCCAGCCAAACACGTCTTCAGCGGCCCGGTTGTAAAGCACCACCCGATGCGACGCGTCAACCGCGATGATCGCGTCCATGGCCGAATCGAGAAGCCCCGCCAGCCTGGCGGCATCGTTGCTGGCATGCACGACGTGGATCGGCGCCAGCGCGGCTGGTTCGGTGGATGGTTCGGGGTGCATGGGCTGAATTTACACCAGCCCGGCGGCCGGCCCGGATGATGCCCGGTCCTTGCGCGCAAACAGCGTCTGCGGTGGCGGGCTGGCCGCGTGAAGGGTTCCCGCCGGCAAACATGCAGAAGGTTCCACACGCGTGCGGCCAAAGAAAAAGGACTCGGCGTTTCCGCTAAGTCCTTGATATCTTCACTAAATTTGGTAGGCGCGATTGGACTCGAACCAACGACCCCCACCATGTCAAGGTGGTGCTCTAACCAGCTGAGCTACGCGCCTGAAAGTCTGTTCGAAGGCGAATTGTAGCAGACAGGAATGTGGCCCCCACGTTCGTTCGCTTCGCGTAACTCTCTGCCCCCGAGGGGGCTGGCCTTGCTTGGGGCGGCCCGGCGCTGCGGCCTTGGCCCCCACGTTCGTTCGCCACACCCGATCATCCTGAGCCTGTCGAAGGATGCCCCCCGAGGGGGCTGGCGTTTCGCTTTATCTTCCTCCGTTCGCCCTGAGGTATCGAAGGGTTCCCCCCACGGCTTCCATTAAACGCTTCCTCAGCGCCTTCTGGCAGAGCGCACGCCGGGCACTTCGGCGACAAGGCCCAGCACCTGCGCGAGGCGGCTCGATTGCGTCACCTCCACTGTGAACGTCATCCAGGCGGTTCCACCACGGTTGTCTTTCACGGACTGGGTCTGCACACCGATCACGTTCATTTTTTCGCGGGTAAACACTTCCGAGATATCGCGCAGCAAGCCCTGTCGGTCAGCAGCCTCCACCGACACATCGACGGGGTAAACAACCCCACCGGCCGGCCCATTGCCTGCCTTCGGTGCATTCCACGCCACCTCGATGACGCGGTCAGGGCTACCGCTGGCCATGTTGCGGAAATTGCTGCAATCGCCGCGATGAATGCTCACGCCCTTGCCCTTGGTCACAAAACCCACAATGGCATCGGGCGGGGCCGGTTTGCAGCATTTGGCCAGTTGCGTCAGCAGCGAATCAATGCCGACCACCAGCACGCTGCCCTTGCCCGCCTGGCCTGCCCGCTCACTCTGGCGCGCCTTCTTCGTGAAAACGTCGGGGTCTTGCGCGGGTGCGGGTTCGGGCGGCCGCAGCATGGTCTCGATGGTGCGAAGCGACAGCTCGTCCTTGCCCACGACCTCGAACAAATCCTCGGCTGCCTTGAAGCCGAGCTGGGCCGCGAGGTCATCGAGCTTCATCGCGGTTTTGCCCTCGCGCTGCAGCAGTTTTTCAACCGCGTCACGCCCTTTGGCAACCGTCTGCGTCATCTCCAGCGCGTTGAACCAGGCGCGCACCTTGGACCGGGCGCGGTGACTGGCGAGAAAACCCAGCTCCGGGTTGAGCCAGTCACGCGACGGCCCGCCTTCCTTGACGGTGATCACTTCGACCGTCTGGCCGTTTTGCAGCGGCGTGTTGAGTGGCACCATGGCG
>NCGI01000428.1 GCA_002256925.1 Polaromonas sp. 28-63-22 | reverse complement strand
GCGTTTTGGCGATGGCGCCCGCCAGCGCCTCGGCGGTCACGGCGGACACATACACACCGCCTGTGGCCACCTTGCGCACGGCGGCAATCATGTCGTCGGGGTTGGCGCTTTTGTTCAGGTATCCGGCCGCACCGAGCTTGATGCAGCGCACGGCATACTGCTTTTCGGGGTAGGTGCTGAGCATCAGCACCGCAAGCCGGGTCCAGTTCTTTTTGAGTGTCTGCAACACGTCCATGCCGTCGCGACCGGGCAGGGCGATGTCCAGCAGCACGGCATCCAGCCCGTCGTGGCCGCCGAGGGCGTCCACACGCTGAAGGATGTCCGGCCCGGTTTCGGCTTCGGCGACGACCTCGATTTCGGGGGCATCGGCCAGCACCTGCTTCAGGCCTTCGCGCACGATGCGGTGGTCGTCCCCAATCAGGATCTTCAGGGTAGTCAGGTGGGTTGGGCGGGTCATCGTAATGCTATGAAAAGGATAGCTGTATGTGCAGTAAACACGTGGTTCCCAGGCCATTTTGGCTTGAAATGTCAAGGCTGCCGCCAAGATGCCGCGCGCGTTCGCGCATGCCCATCACGCCGTAGGCGTCGGCCGCATCGAAGGCGCTGGCGTCGGCGCCACAGCCGTTGTCGCGCACGCTGATGCTGATATCGCTGGCCGTTGCCGTGATGGCGATGGCCACGTCACTGGCCCGTGCGTGACGGCCCACGTTGCTGAGCATTTCCTGAAAGATGCGAAAGATGCCGATGGCGGCCTGCTCGGACAGCGCCGCCGCGCCGGCGACGTCCATGTGCCAGCGCAGCGACAGCTCGGCCGACTGCACAAACTCATGCGCCTGCCAGTCCAGGGCTGCCCACAGGCCCTGGTGGTCGAGGATGCTCGGTCGCAGGTCGGTGATGATGCGGCCAACGTTTTCCACCGCCGTTTCGATCTGCCGGCTCATGCCCTGGCACTTGGCGCGCAGGGTGCCACGCATGCGCTGCGCTTCCTCGCTGCTGCGCTGCTGCTGCTCGCCCAGCCGCTTGTCAAGCCAGCCGACGTCCATCTTCAGCGCCACCAGCAGGCTGCCCAGTTCGTCATGCACCTCGCGCGCAATGCGGGTGCGCTCGTCCTCGCGCACGGTGTGCGTGTAGGCGGACAGTTCGCGCAGCTGCGCCAGCGCTTCCGACAACGCATGTGTGCGCTCACTGACGCGTTGCTCCAGCACGGCGTGGGCATGCCGCAGGGCGTCTTCCGTTTGCCGGCGTGCTGAAATATCGACAAACGTGACCACAGCCCCTTGCACCAGACCATCTTCCACGATGGGGTGCGACGAGTATTCCACCGCGAAGGCGCTGCCGTTCCTGCGCCAGAACAACTCGGTGTCGATCCGGCAGGGCAGGGCTTTTCGAAAAGCATTGAAGATGGGGCACAGATGCTCCGGGTAGTGCGCCCCGTCGGCATGGGTGTGGTGCGCCGCCTCG
>NCGI01000067.1 GCA_002256925.1 Polaromonas sp. 28-63-22 | reverse complement strand
CCAGCCTGCGCCACCTCGTCAATCGGCAGCAGCGCGCCCGACGACGAACGCCCCCACAGCGTGACCTCGCTGCCGATGCCGGCATCCGGCACCGGCGTCAGGTCCACCGTGATCATGTCCATGCTGACGCGGCCGACCATGCGGCAGCGCACGCCGTTGACCAGCACCGGCGTGCCCGTGCTGCAGTGGCGCGGATAGCCGTCGGCATACCCGCAGGCGACGATGCCGATGCGGAGCAGGCTGTCGGCCGTGAAGCTGGAGCCGTAGCCCACCGTGTCGCCAGCGACCAGTGGCTGGGTAGCAATGATTTTTGAGGCGAGTGTCATCGCCGGCTGCAGCCCACAGTCGCCGGCGCTGTGCGCGGGAAAGTCGGGCGCGCTGCCGTACACGGCAATACCGGGACGAACCCAGTCGGAGCGCGCCGCCAGTGCGGCGCCATGGCGCAGCGCCCCGGCGCTGTTGCTGAGCGAACGCTCGCCCGGCAGGTCGTGCGTGACGGCCTCGAACGCCTGTAGCTGCGCGCTGATGCCCTTGGCCGTGTCGGCATCCGAAAAATGCGTCATCAGCGAAATTTCTTCGACCTGCGGCAGGGCGTTCAGGCGCGTCCACGCGGCGCGGTAACGTTCGGGCCGGAAGCCCAGCCGGTTCATGCCGGAGTTCATCTTCAGGAACACCCGGTGCGCCACCTGGGTCTTGTGCGCCGCCAGCATGTCGATCTGTTCGTTGCAGTGCACCACGTGCCACAGGCCGAGGCGCGAGCACAGCTCCAGGTCGCGGGCTTCAAAGCAGCCTTCCAGCAGCAGAATCGGGCCGCGCCAGTCGAGTGCGCGCAGTCGCTGCGCTTCAGCCAGATCGAGCAGCGCAAAGCCGTCGGCACTGCGCAGGCCCTCAAACGCGCGCTCGATCCCGTGGCCATAGGCGTTGGCCTTGACGACGGCCCAGACCCGCGCGTCGGGCGCGGCCGTGCGCACACGGGCCAGGTTATGGGCGAACGCAGCGCTATGGATGGTGGCAAGAATCGGTCGTGGCATGTCTGAGGGGGTTGGGGTTGATGGCTACAGGCAGGCCGCGCAAAGGGCGCCGGCTTGTCGCGCCGGTTCAAGGTCTTTCGACATTCTGGCATCAGGCCCCATGCTATAAACCGGAATCATTTGGAGACATTCACGCTTACTCAACAGTGCCGGATTGCCCGGCGCTGCGCCTGCCGTGATCAATAGATTTTAATGAAGCGCGGTTTTTACACCATCATGGCGGCCCAGTTTTTCAGCTCTCTGGCTGATAACGCGCTATTTGTAGCCGCTGTGGAGTTGCTCAAAACCAGCGGCGCACCCAAATGGCAGCCGGCGGCCCTGGTGCCGATGTTTGCGCTCTTTTACGTGGTGCTGGCACCTTTTGTGGGTGCGTTCGCCGACGCCAGGCCGAAAGGCCAGGTCATGTTCGTCAGCAATGCGATCAAGGTGGTCGGCTGCCTGATGATGCTGTTCGGTTCGCACCCGCTGCTGTCGTATGCCATCGTGGGCCTCGGCGCTGCCGCCTACTCGCCCGCCAAATACGGCATCCTGACCGAACTGCTGCCGTCTTCACAACTGGTCAAGGCCAACGGCTGGATCGAGGGCCTGACGATCTCATCGATCATTTTGGGCGTGTTGCTCGGCGGCCAGCTGGTGGGGCGCTCGATTTCGCACTGGCTGCTGTCGATGGACCTGCCGTTTCTCACCACCAGCATTGACACGCCGCCCGAGGCCGCCATCTCGGTGCTGATTTTCCTGTACGCCATCGCGGCCTGGTTCAACACGCGCATCCCGAACACCGGCGTCGAAATGCGGCCCATGCCGCGCAACAAACTTGAGCTGCTGCCCGACTTCTGGAGCTGCAACGCGGCCTTGTGGCGCGACAAGCTCGGCCAGATCTCGCTGGCTACCACGACCTTGTTCTGGGGCGTGTCGGGCAACCTGCGCTACATCGTGCTGGCGTGGAGCGCTGCGGCGCTCGGCTACAGCACCACGCAGGCGTCTTCGCTGGTCGGCGTGGTGGCCATTGGCACCGCCGTCGGCGCCATCCTGGCATCGATGCGCATGCGGCTGGACCAGGCCACCAGCGTGATGCCGCTGGGCATCGCCATGGGCCTGCTGGTGATCCTGATGAACTTCATCACCAACGTCTGGGTGGCGGCACCGTTTCTGATTTTGCTCGGCGGGCTCGGCGGCTTTCTGGTGGTGCCCATGAACGCCCTGCTGCAGCATCGCGGCCACAACCTGATGGGCGCCGGCCGGTCGATTGCCGTGCAGAACTTCAACGAACAGGCCTGCATTCTCGCGCTTGGTGCCGGCTACAGCCTGTCCACCGGCATGGGCCTGTCGGCATTCGGCGCCATCACCGGCTTTGGCGTGGTGGTGGCGAGTTTCATGTGGGTGATCCAGCGCTGGCACAAAAGCAATTGCGTGAAACACAAGGAGCAGGTGGACCACCTGCTGAGCATCGCGCGCAGCGACAACGCGCACCATTGATCGCCAGCGGCTGCGCCCGCCGGAACGCAGGCGCGAACGCCAACGGCCTCCATCACAATGGGCCACTGCACGCAACCCGGCTGGGGGCGGCTGCACCGGATGGCCGGTGCACCGCAGTCCAGGCAACAGAAAGGCCTCCCATGAATACTCCGGATTCAAACCCCCTGGTCATGACACGCGATGGCGGCATCGCAACGCTGACGTTCAACCGCCCGGCCGCCATGAATGCGCTGGACGTTCCCACCGCCCGCGCGTTTCTGGAGGCCTGCCAGTCGCTGGCCGACGACGCGCAGCTGCGGGTGGTCGTCATTCGCGGCGAGGGTCGCGCCTTCGGCGTTGGGGGCGATCTGTCGGCGCTGCAGCACGACACCGCTACCACCGCGCACGAGCTGATTGGTGCGCTGCACGAGGCGGTCGTGCTGCTGGCCCACATCAATGCCCCGGTGATTGCCAGTCTGCATGGCGCCGTGGCAGGCGGCTCCCTGAGCCTGTCGATGGCCTGCGACCTGGCGATTGCCGCCGACACGACGCGCTTTAACCTGGCGTACGCGAACCTCGGCGCCAGTTGCGACGTGTCCGGTTCATGGAACCTGCCGCGCCTGGTCGGGCTGCGCAACGCGATGCAGATTGCGCTGCTGTCGGAAACCTTTGACGCCGCCGAGGCGCTGCGCCTCGGGCTGGTCAACCGCGTGGTGCCCGCCGACCAGTTGCAGGAAGAAACCATGGCGCTGGCGAGGCGGCTGGCCGCCGGCCCGACCCAGGCCTATGGCCGCATGAAGCGGCTGATGCGCCAGTCGTTCGAGACCGATCTGGCCACGCAGCTTGACGCCGAGCGCGAGAACTTCAAGGCCAGCACGCAGACGGACGATTTCAAGGCCGGCATTAGCGCATTTTTTGCCAAAAGACCGGCGCTGTTCAAAGGCAGTTAGTGCGATGATGCATGCAAGTCGCTATTATTTTTATAGCTGCTCGCGCAGGTATTGATTGGGCTGCAGCCCTGTTTTATTAACAAAACGATCATGCTGAGGGCGTCCGGCCTGTCAGCAGGGTCATGTCAAGGAGCGCGTCATGACACGCGATGTATGGGTGGCCGGTAGCGGCATGATCCCTTTTACCAAGCCGGGCGCAAGCCCTTCCTATGACGTGATGGGCGCGCAGGCGATGCGCTCGGCGCTGGCCGACGCGCACCTGGACTATGCGCAAGTCCAGCAGGTGTACGCCGGTTATGTGTACGGTGACTCGTGCAGCGGGCAGCGCGCGGCGTATGCGGTCGGGCTGTCGGGCGTGCCGGTGTTCAACGTCAACAACAACTGCTCGACCGGCTCCACGGCCCTGTTTCTGGCGCGACAGGCGGTGGCGTCCGGCAGTGTCGATTGCGCGCTGGCCGTGGGCTTCGAGCAGATGAAGCCCGGCGCGCTGGGCTCGGTCTATGACGACCGCCCGACGCCCTTCGACCGTTTCGAGGCCGAGGCGGACGCGCTGCTGCAGGTCGAAGGCGTGCCGCTGGCGCTGCGCTATTTTGGCGGCGCCGGGCTGGCGCACATGCAGCAGTACGGCACGCAGCTCAGCACCTTCGCCAACATCCGCGCCAAGGCCAGCCGGCACGCGGCCAACAACCCGCTGGCCCTGTTCAGGCAGGTGTTGACGGAGCAGGACGTGCTCAATGCACCGGTCATGTGGCCGGGCGTGATGACCCGGCTGATGGCCTGCCCGCCGACGTGCGGCGGTGCTGCGGCGATTGTGTGCAGTGACGCGTTCGCACAACGGCACGGCCTTGATCGTTCGGTGCGCATCAGGGCGCAGGCGATGACGACCGATACATCGTCCACCTTCGAGGCCCACGACATGCGCCAGCTGGTCGGCGTGGACATGACGCGCGACGCGGCGCAGCAGGTGTATGCGCAGGCCGGCGTGGGGCCCCAGGACATTCAGGTGGTGGAGCTGCACGACTGCTTTGCCCACAACGAATTACTGACCTACGAAGCCCTGAGCCTGTGCGCCGACGGCGAGGCCGAAAAGTTTGTGCTCGATGGCGACAACACCTACGGCGGCCGCTTTGTCACCAATCCCTCCGGCGGCCTGCTGTCGAAGGGGCACCCGCTGGGCGCGACCGGGCTGGCGCAGTGCCACGAGCTGGTCCAGCAACTGCGCGGCACGGCCGACAAACGCCAGGTCGAGGGCGCCCGGCTGGCGCTTCAGCACAACCTGGGACTGGGGGGTGCTTGTGTTGTCACGCTTTACGAGCGGGTGTAGCGCGCTGCTGCGTGACGGGAACCGCCACCGAAACGCGTCCACCGACGAGCGCCTGACGCCGTGAGCCGCCGTGGCGTTTTGCTGCCGTCGCTGGCGCTGGTCATCAACGCCTTCATCTGGGGCGTGTCGTGGTGGCCGCTGCGTGAACTGCAGGGCTACGGGCTGCATCCGCTGTGGACGACGGCGCTGGTGTACGGCCTGGTGCTCACCGTGCTGCTGCTGGTGTCGTTCAAGAGCTGGCGCGGCTTGGCCGCGCACCCGGGGCTGCTGTTTCTGGCGCTGGCCTCGGGCCTGACCAATGTGGGCTTCAACTGGGCCGTCACCGTCGGCGACGTGGTGCGCGTGGTGCTGCTGTTTTACCTGATGCCGGCCTGGGCGGTGCTGATCGGCTGGCTGCTGCTCGGCGAGAAGCCCACCACGGGCTCGCTGCTGCGGCTGGCCCTGGCCATGACGGGCGTGCTGATCGTGCTGAAAACGCCGGGCTCGCCATGGCCGGTTCCGCAAAGCGGCGCGGACTGGCTGGCGCTGCTGGGCGGCCTGTGTTTTGCGATCACCAACGCGCTGCTGAACAAGTATGGTCAGGCACCGACCGGGTCGCGCATGCTGGCGATGTTTGGCGGCGGGGCGCTGCTGGCGTCGGGCGCCGCGCTGCTCGGCATGACGCAGGGCGTGGTGCCCGCCCCGGCGCTGCAGGGCACGGGCATGGCGCTGGTGGCGGGGCTCGCCGTGGCCTTCCTGGTCAGCAACACCGCACTGCAGTATGGCGCGGCCAGGCTCGCAGCCAGCACCACCGCGCTGGTCATGCTGACGGAGATTATTTTCGCCAGCGCCTCGGCAGCGGCCCTGGGCGCGGCCGAATTCAGCCCGCGTGTGGTGCTGGGAGGCAGCCTGATCGTGCTGGCGGCCGTGCTGGCAGCGACGGCGCCCGCCAGGCCGCACTGAACCCACGTCACCTGCGCAACCCCTGGCGGCGCAAGGCCACGGGCCGGCGTCGTCTGGCCTATGATGATTTCGTCATGGTTCATCGAAAGGCACGTTCATGTCCACGCACACCGCTACGGTTTACGACTTCGAGGCCCGCCAGATCGACGGCAAGACCCGGTCGCTGGCCGACTTCAAGGGCAAGGTGATGCTGATCGTCAACACGGCCAGCAAGTGCGGTTTCACACCGCAGTTCGGCGGGCTGGAGGCGCTGCACCAGTCGCACGCCGGCAAGGGGCTGGTGGTGCTGGGGTTTCCGTGCAACCAGTTCGGATCGCAAGACCCGGGCAGCGACGATGAAATCGCCGGCTTCTGCCAGGTCAACTACGGCGTGAGCTTTCCGATGATGGGCAAGATCGACGTCAACGGCCCGGCTGCACACCCGCTGTACAAATGGCTGTCTTCCGAAGCGCCGGGGCTGCTCGGCAGCAAGTCGATCAAGTGGAACTTCACCAAGTTCCTCGTCGGCAAGGACGGCCAGGTGATCAGACGCTACGCCCCGACCGATAAGCCCGAAAGCCTGGCGAAAGACATCGACGCCGCGCTGGCCGCCTAGCTTCCAGGCGAAAAGGGGCTGTAGCCCAGGTAATGTCAGCGCAAGCAGCTATTATTTTTGTAGCGCCTCGTCGAGCAGCTCGACCCAGTGCCGCACCGGCGTAGCGGTGCCGCTTTGCAGGTGCGTGATGCAGCCGATGTTGGCCGAGACAATGACTTCGGGCACCATCTCGTTCAGGTGGCCCAGCTTGCGGTCGCGCAGCTGGTAGGCCAGCGTCGGCTGCAGCACCGAGTAGGTGCCGGCCGAGCCGCAGCACAGATGCGCTTCATTGGTGGCGGTTTTGATCTGGAAGCCGAGCGCGCCCAGATGCTTTTCGACTCCGCCGCGCAACTGTTGGCCGTGCTGCAGCGTACACGGCGGGTGAAACGCCACCTGCCCGGCTTTGGCAGCAACCTGCGCGCGCAGCGGCTCGACCAGATCCGGCAGCAACTCGCTCAGGTCACGCGTCAGGGCGCTGATGCGTGCGGCTTTTTCGGCGTAGGCCGGGTCGTCTTTCAGACTGTGGCCGTATTCCTTCACCGTCACGCCGCAGCCGGACGCGTTCATCACGATGGCTTCAATGCCCGCTTCGACATGCGGCCACCAGGCGTCGATGTTGCGCCGCATCTCGGCCTTGCCGCCGTCGTGGTCGTTGAGGTGAAATTTGATGGCCCCGCAGCAGCCGGCTTTGGCCGCGACGAGGGTTTGAATGCCGGCGGCGTCGAGCACGCGGACGGTGGCGGCGTTGATGTTGGGCATCATCGACGGTTGCACGCAGCCTTCAAGCATCAGCACTTTGCGCGCATGGCTGCGCGTGGGCCGCGTGCCGGACGCTTGAGGCGCGGGCACCTTGGCTTGAAGCGCGGCCGGCAGCAGTCCGCGCACCGCCTGGCCGAGCTTCATGGCCGGCGCGAACATCGGCGACGGCAGGCCTTCCTTCAGCGCCCAGCGCAGGGCTTTTTCGCCGGCCGGGCGCGGCACGCGTTCATCGACGATCTTGCGGCCGATATCGACCAGGTGGCCGTATTGCACGCCGCTCGGGCAGGTGGTTTCGCAGTTGCGGCAGGTCAGGCAGCGGTCGAGGTGCAGCTGCGTCTTGCGCGTCGGCATTTCACCTTCGAGCACCTGCTTGATCAGGTAGATGCGGCCGCGCGGGCCATCGAGTTCGTCGCCGAGCAACTGGTAGGTCGGGCAGGTCGCGGTGCAGAAGCCGCAGTGCACGCACTTGCGCAAAATCGCTTCGGCCTCCAGGCCGTCAGGGGTGTTTTTGAATGCGGGGGCGAGATTGGTTTGCATGATTGTTTGTCAGGAAGATTGCCGCGCCAGCCTGGCTTTGCGCATGCGGTTGAAGCGCTGGAAGTCGGCGTAGAGCGGCGGCAGGGACAGGGCCATCAGCGTGAGGGCGAGCGGCACCACCCAGACAAAGCCGACGTATTTGAAGCCGATCGCGCCGACCAGCCCGCCGGCAACGAACATTGCCAGCAGGGTGCCGAAGAGCCGCAGCCGGATCCGGTTGGCGCGCACGCGCGATTCGGGCGCCAGGCCGGTGCGGTTCCAGTAAAACAGCTTGCCCAGCTCGATGCCGATGTCGGTGATGACGCCGGTCATGTGGGTGGTGCGGATCTGCGAGGAGGAAATCTTGCTCACCAATGCATTTTGCAGACCCATCGTGAAGGCCAGCACCAGCACGGTCAGCGGCACCGCAAACGGCGTCTGGCGCGACAGGGTCGCGCCCATCAGGCCAAAAATCAGCAGCAAAACGGCTTCCACCAGCAGCGGCAGGGCGTATTCGCTGCGCAGCCGGTGCTGGCGCGCCCAGTTCACCAGCACCGCCGTGACGGCTGCGCCCGCCGTGAACGACAGCAAGGCCCCGAGCGCGCCGAGCACCAGCTTGACGTTGCCCAGCACCAGGTTGTCGGCCAGCATGGAGGCGAAGCCGGTCATGTGCGAGGTGTACATGGCGACGAGCAAAAAACCGCCGGCGTTGATCGCCCCGGCATTGAAGGCCAGCAACGCGCCGAGCAGGCGGTTGGTCGAAGCCGTGCGGTGCTGGCCGGTGAGGTGACGCAGGCGTCGCATGGGCGGCGTCAGTAGTCCAGCGACATGCGGTGCGGGTTCAGGATGCCGGCCGGGTCGAACTGCGCCTTCAGGTTGCGATGGATCCGGTCGAGGGGCCGTTTCAAGGCATCAAATCGGGCTCTAGCCCTTTCAGTATCTGCGCCAGCAGCTATAAAAAGCGTAGCGTGCCCGCCGGCGTCCGAGGCAACCTGGCGCAGCTGTTCGCCCTGCGACGCATGCGCACGCACCCAGCGCTGGCCGCCATGCCATTCGATCAGCGGCGGCTCGGGCAGGTCCAGCACCGGCGCGGTTTGCGGCACCGACAGCCGCCACAGGTCCTGCGTGCCGCTGCGCGCCTGGAACCACGGCAACTGCTGGTTGCGGCAGGCCTGCCAGTCGGCGGCTACCAGGCCGGAGTCTTCGCGCGTGGCGCCTTGCGACCGGCACAGGGTGTCGCAGGCGGCCTCCACGGCCGCCTGCGCACCCCGCAGCCGCAGGTACAGCGTGCCGGTGTCACGGCCTTCTTCCTGCAGCCAGCAGCTGGCGTTGAGCGGCAGCGGCTGGCCGCCCCAGCCATGCAGCCACTGCAGCGCCTGCGCCTGGCTGCAGTCAAAGCGCAGGGTGGCCTCCAGCGGCGCGACCGGCAGCACCTTGAGGCTGACTTCGGTGATCACGCCGAGCGTGCCCATGCTGCCGGCCATCAGGCGCGAGACGTCATAGCCGGCCACGTTTTTCATCACCTGGCCGCCAAAGGTAAGCTCTTCGCCGCGCCCGTTGATGAGCTTGACGCCCAGTACAAAGTCGCGCACCGCGCCGGCACTGGCGCGCGCCGGGCCGCTCAGCCCGCTGGCCACCATGCCGCCGACGGTGGAGCCGGCGTTGAAATGCGGCGGCTCGAAAGGCAGGCACTGGCCCTGCGCGGCCAGCAGCGCTTCCAGCGCGGCCAGCGGCGTTCCGGCCAGCACGCTGACCACCAGCTCGCTCGGCTCGTAGGCGACCACGCCCGAAAGGGCGGTCATGTCCAGCACCTCGCCCTTCAGGCTTTGACCATAAAAATCCTTGCTGCCGCCGCCGCGTATGCGCAGCGGCACGCCGGTTTTGGCAGCCTGCCGCACCCGGGCCGCGAGGGCCGCCACCACCGCCTGACTGTCTTCCTGCCTGCTTTGTTGCATAACTTCCTGCCTGTCTGTCACCATAGTCCTCATCGTAAGCGGCTGCTGCCCGAAGGGCTTTGATTTTTTTGAACACGGCTTGTTCGCTTTTTTGTGCCGCCCGCCGGCCAGCGCGGTGCATCGGCTGCGCGCCCACGGCCGGGAAGGCCCGACGTAGCAGCCTGACGGATCACAACGGGCCCGCGTCGCTCGCTATTGAATTCATAGCTGCTTGCGCAAGTAGAACCTGGGCTGAAGGCCTTTTTGATGCATGAACAACGCGTTGACCGCGGCGCGAACCGCTCAGGCGGGCACGACCAGCCGCCGGTGGTTGATCCAGCGCGTCCAGGCCACCGCCCCCTGCGCCTCGGCCAGCGCCGCCGCCTCATCGAACAGCGCCGCCGCGTCGGCATCGTCCGGGGCCCGCCGCTGCAGCAGCGCCGCTTTCTGGGCCATCAGCAGGCTTCGGAACTGGTTTTCGCCATTGCGGTCCATGCGGGCGAATTGCGCCTCGACGGTGGCCAGCGCGGCCTCGCTGCGCTCCAGCATCAGGAGCACATCGGCCTTCAGCACGGCAAACCAGGTTTGCCAGTTTTCGAAGCCGGTCATCTTCCACAGCTCGATGCCGGCTTCCATATCCTGCAGGCCCTCGGCGGGCTGGCCCTGACGTGCCACGGCCCAGCCGCGCACGATGCGCGCCATGCCGATGAATTCCGGAAACCCATACTGGGAGGCAAAGTCCACGCATTGCTCGGCAAACTGCTGCGCCACGGCCGGTTCATCGCGCAGGCAGGCGATGTTGAAGTTGGCCAGCAGCGAAAAGCCAAGTGAATGCGGCTGGTTCAGGCGCTGCGCGAGTTCATACGCGTCAAGCGCATGCTGGCGCGCGGCGTCGGCATCGCCACACACAAAGCTGCTCAGTGCCAGGTAAAACCGCCCGAACACGCCAAAATCCATCAGGTACACCGGGTACAGCGCGGCATCGCGTTCGGGCTGGTAGCGCTGCACCGAATTTTCAAGGTGCGCACGCGCCGCAACCGGGTTGCCCAGGTGAAACTGGATCATGCCGTTCATGTTGCCGGCGGCCATGACGGCTTCGTTGTCATCGCCTTTGTCGAGCGCGGTTTGCAGCAGCGCGCTGGCCAGCGGGTTGGCAATGTCAAATTCGGCGCGGCCCCAGTGGTACAGGCACAGCCCGTAAGTGATGGGGAACTGCCGCGGCTGGCCTGGCAGCGCATGGCACAGCGCATGGGCACGCTTTTGCACGTCGCCGAAGGGCGCACTGCCCGGGCCCATCAGCACCATGGTGGTGGGGCCGAGCACCGACAGCAGCCCCAGTTCGCACTCGGAACGCTCGGCGCT
>NCGI01000427.1 GCA_002256925.1 Polaromonas sp. 28-63-22 | reverse complement strand
GCAAGATGGCCAACATGGCCACCGACATCCAGTCGCGGGCCGGCCAGCGCTGGGACAAGCTCGAAAACATCTTTGAAGACCGCGTTGCCAAGGCGCTGAACAAGCTGGGCGTGCCTTCGGCCAATGACGTGGACGCCCTGAAGAGCCGCATCGACGAGCTCAACAAGAGCGTACAGAAAATGAGCCCCCGCCCGGCTGCGGCCAAAAAAGCGGCGGCACCGCCCGCCAAAAAGACCACGCGCCCGGCGGCTGAACAAAGGGTAGAACCATGGCGAAAAAAGCGCCCCGCCGCACCGCCGAACGCATTCTGGAAGTCACGCTGGAGCTGTTCAACCGCTTTGGCGAACCCAACGTCTCGACCACTTTGATTTCTGCCGAGCTCAGCATCAGCCCCGGCAACCTGTACTACCACTACCCGGCCAAAGACGAGCTGATCAACTCGCTCTTTGACCGCTATGAAAAGTCGCTCAGCGAGCTACTCAACGCCAGCGACGGCGTGCGCAACGTCGAAGACGCCTGGTTTTTCATGCACACGCTGTTCGAGCTGATCTGGCAATACCGCTTTCTGTACCGCGACCTCAACGACCTGCTGAGCAAAAACCGCCGGCTGGAAACGCATTTTCAGTGGGTGCTGAAAAACAAGACGCGTTCCGTCAAGGCGCTGCTCGACAGCATGAGCCGCGCCGGCGCGATGTCGATTGATTCGCGCGAGGTCGAGGCCACTGCCACCAGCATGGTGGTGGTGCTGACCTACTGGCTGAGCTTTGAATATGTGCGCGACCCACGCAACGCCCTGGAAGCCGAGAATGCACAGTCGGCACTGCTGCGCGGCGCGCACCACGTGCTCAATCTGCTTGTTCCCTACCTCGAGCGCGGCCAGCGCGCGCATTTGCAGGCCCTGGTCGATACCTACAACACGCCCACCTAACAGTCGCATCGCCATTCGTACAGACATCCGGCCATTTCCCGTTAAGCTCTTTACCCATAACACCTATAACGACCGGAACGAGTCAATCAAGGAGACAACACATGGCCCCATGGACAGCCTTCCCCTACGCCGGCGACTACGCCTTCGACGCAGCCAGCCTGAAAAAAAACTGGGCTCGGCTGCATGCCGGCGACTGCGAGCCGCTGCCCAAGGAGGCCGCCGTACTGCAGGCCTGGGTGCTGTTTCACAACGGCGCGTTCCAGCAGGCCGCCGAAGCAGGCATCAAGGCAGGCGGGCATGGACTCACGGTGGCCAACAAGGCCACCAGCATTTACGCCAACTACCTGGAGAAAAAGGAAAAGACCAAGCTCGACCTGTTCATGGAGGTTGCTGCGCGCGCCGAGGCTCAGCAGTCGGCCGATCCGAAGAACCCCAACGCCTGGTACTGGCAGGCTTACGCGCTGGGGCGCTACAGCCAGGGCATCAGCGTGGCCAAGGCCCTGGCGCAGGGCCTTGGCTCCAGGGTCAAGCAGTCGCTTGAGCAGGCCATCAAACTATGCCCGAAGCACGCCGACGCCCACATTGCGCTGGCTGCCTTTCACGCCGAAGTCATCGACAAGGTCGGCTCGTTGATCGGCGGGATGACCTATGGCGCCAAAAAAGAGACCGGCATGGTGCTTTTCAGGGAAGCGCTCAAGCTCAACCCGGGCTCGGCCATTGCGATGATGGAATACGCCAACGGCATGGTGATGCGGAAGCGCTCAAGCTCAACCCGGGCTCGGCCATTGCGATGATGGAATACGCCAACGGCATGGTGATGCTCGAAGGCGACAAGAAAATGAAAGACGCCACCACGCTGTACGAACAGGCCGCCGCCACCAAGCCGCTTGACGCGATGGAGCGGCTGGACGTGGAGATGGCGAAAGCCGAACTGGAGGACTGAGAACTTATCCGGCGCTTTTTGAGAAGCCCGCGTGCCGCAAGGTGCGCGGGCTTTTTACTGCCCGTATCTTCAAGTCGCTCTGATTTTCATAGCTGCCCGCGCATGGTTTGATTGGGCTGCAGGCCTTTTCTATCTATATTTTGACCAGTTTCCCGGCCAGCGTGCAACACCACACTACCGCGCACACCGCACCTTCCCGCAATACCGCTCACAGAACGGGCACCCTGTCATCGGCAGCGCAGACGGGATGTTGTAGAAGCGTTTGAAAATCTCGCCCAGCACGCCTTCGCGGTACGCCGGGTAGTTGAACCCCTGGCCTTCCACCGCATAAAACTGCACGCCGTCCTGGACAAACCCAAGCGCGCGGACCGACCGGAAGTACGGCGCAAACTCTTCCAGCCGGGGCGGGCCGCCGGTGATGACGCGGATGGTCTGGCCCTGATAGACCGAAAAATCAACCAGCATGTCGTCTTGCCGCGCATGGAACCGGCCCACGCCAAACACCGGCATGTACTGGCGCCGCTCGAAGCCATAAATCGACGCGGCGGTGTAGGCCTCGGCCATCAGCACCACGCCCGGGCTGCTCACCTGCTTCAAGATCTCGGCGGTTTTGTAGCTGCGGACCACCTGGGGATATAAATTCGACAGCGGCCGGGTGGTGCGCCAGGTGTCAAGCGTGGTCATGTACAGCGCGGCGACGACGAGCACATGCAGCCCGGCAAACACGGCGATGCCCTTGGCGCAGGCGGCAAGCTGCTCGCGCGGCAGCGCAAACGCCAGCAAGGCAAAGCCAAACGGGTAGAACGACAGCACCCAGTGCAGGCCAATCACTTTTTTGGCCGACAGCAGCGCAAAAAACAGCAGCGGCACCACCACCACGCAGGCCAGCAGCCGCTGCGACCGCGCGGTGGCAAGCAGTGCCTTGCGGTGCCTGAAAGCCAGCCATGCCGCCACGGGCGTGATCAGGTAAATCATCATGCCGACATACATCAACGGCTTGCGCAGCTCGAACGCTTCGGCTTCGTTGCGGTTGTACACGTTGAACATGATGTTCGACCAGCCGTGCGACATGTTGTAGGCGATGTTGATGGCCGGCCCGGGCAGCGCGCACAGTACCAGCACGGCCAGACCCGCCAGCCGTTCGCGCCGGTACACCGCAAAGTAAACCAGGTAGGCCAGGCCCAGCACCACCGAGAAATACTTCGACAAAAA
>NCGI01000066.1 GCA_002256925.1 Polaromonas sp. 28-63-22 | reverse complement strand
CATGCCCTTGCCCAGATAGCCCCGACGCGGAAAGTGAAACACGATGTCTTTGGCAATCGTCTCCAGCCGGTCATCGCGGGTAATGACCTGCATCTCGGTGGCAAAGCGCTTTTCCAGCTTTTCCTGTTGTGCTTCGTCCAGGTTTTCTTCTTCGATGATCTGGTAGAACTCTTCGCTCAGGTCCTCGTTTTGCACCAGCATTTCGGGCACGCGCTTTTGGTAAAAAAGCGGCACTGTGGCGCCGTCTTCCATCGACTGCTGGAAGGTGTATTCCGACACATAGTCGCCAAACCACTCATTGGTTTTACGCTCGCGGCCCAGCAAGGGTGTGCCGGTGAACGCCAGGTAGCTCGCGTGGGGCAACCCCGCCCGCATGTTTTCGGCCAGCGACTTGTACTGTGTGCGATGCGCTTCGTCCACGATCACCACAATGTCGTCTCGCTCTGACAGCACCGGGTAGGTGGCCCCCTTGGCATAGCGAAACTTCTGGATCAGCGTGAACACCAGCCGCTTGTACCAGCCGCTTGTTCTGCCCCAGAAACTTGCGCAGCTCTTCGCTATTTTTGGGTTGCGCCGCATCTTGCGGCTTCACCGTGCCCGTGTTCAGAAAGTTGCGGTAAATCTGCCCGTCCAGGTCGTCGCGGTCTGTCACCACCACAAAGGTGAAATTGCCTGTGAGCTTGCGGAAGATCTTGCGCACATAAAACACCATCGAAAAGCTCTTGCCCGAACCCTGCGTGTGCCAGAAAACGCCCAGCTTGCCGCGCGCCGCTTTGTCGTGCGCACTGTGTGTGTTGCGCTCCTCGAACTGCGCCAACGCGTGGTTGACGCCAATGAACTGGTGGTTTTGCGCCAGAATCTTGTTCGTCTCGCGGTGAAACAGCACAAAGTTTTCTACGTAGTCCAGCAGGCGCTCGCGCTGAAACAAACCTTCTGCCAACCTCTCCAGCGAAGTGCCCGCCTCGGCAATCTGCGCGCGGTCAATTTTTTCCTTCTCGTCGTTGAGCCGCAGCCAGCCAAAAAAGTGTTCCCATTGCCCGGTCAGGCTGCCCAGCCGCGTTTCGATGGCGTTCGAAAGCACACAAAACGCATTCGTGATGAAGAGTTGCGGAATGTCATTCTTGTAGTTCGTCAGGTTGTCGCTGTAGGCGGACCTGAGCTTCACGTTGGAGTTTTTCAGCTCCACAAACACCAGCGGAATGCCGTTGACGTACAGCAACACGTCGGGTCGCCGGTAATCGGCCAGCGCCGAAATACCCGTGCATTTGACCCACAGCTGCGACACCGCCAGAAATTCGTTGTTGGCGACCGAGTTGAAGTCGATCAGCCGCAACTGCGCTTGCTGCTGTCGGCCTTGTGCGTCTTCAAAGTTCACGGCGATGCCGTCACGCAGCAGGCCATCTACTTCACGATTCGCCGCCACCAGACTCATCGCCTGGCGCCGGTCACCCAAGCGGGCCAGCGCGGCAAGCACCACGGGTTCAGGAATTTGCGGGTTCAGCCGCAGCGCTGCAGATGTCAAGTGCGCGGGCAGTAGCACGTCGCGTTTGTCCATGCGGCCCGAGCCGTCGTTCAAATCTGCCGGGTCCGTCGTGTGGCAGTTCAGCACGTCAAAGCCGCAAACGTGCTGCAAGCGCTGAAGAAGCGCCTGCTCTATCTGGTCTTCAGAGATGAAGTTCGGCATGGCCTGACCACTTATGGGTCAGGCGGCTTTTTTCAGGGAAATCAGCGGTTCCTTGGCGGTCTTCGTATCCGCGACCTTGATCTGTTCTTCCAGAATTTCCTTCATCGCGCCCTTCACAAAGCGCTGCATCACATCGCGCATCAGCGGCTGGTAGCCCACGCCGTGAAAATGCGCAATCAGCTTGTACTGGCTGATCAGTTCTTTGGGCAGGCGAATCGAGATGGACTGCAGGCCCAACGCTTCGTCCAGCGCGGCATCATGCGAAGCGTCAGCCACCGCCACGTACTGTTCATCGCGGCCCAGCTCGCCCGTGTCCCAGGCATCAGGGCCATATTTCTTTTTGGGGTTTGCCATTTAAATTCTCCGTTATTTGATTAAGTAACCGTCTGCCCCAGCGGGCTCAGCCGTGCAGGCGGTAAATATGCTTTTCGTCCTCGTTAGGCTCATAGGCTGTTTTGAGGTGAACTTCCATTCCGATCTGTATATACGCAATCTTGAGTGCTCGCCCTTTGTTGGTCTGGGCAATAAACCAGAGTGTGGGCGGATTGGTCTTGTGCAAGTCCCGGTTGTCGGTCAGAAGGCGCCCATTTTTATTGTAAAAGCATTGCTCCACCTCGTTCAATTCGACCTTGTGCTTGGTTTTTAGCTTGGCCTTGACGGCATCGGTCACGATCAGGTTCTTCATTGAAATACGACTCCCTGCAGGTTTTTAATCTTACACCAGTTGTATATACAGAGCCAGTACGGGCTTTCATGCCCTTGTTGCCTTGCTACGCCGCCCCCGCATCAGCAGGTGGCGCTTCATGCTCGTCGTTTACCACCAGCTCCAGAGAGAGCGTGCCGTTCACCGCGTGGGCCAGCTTCGTCATCGTCTGCACTGACAGATTGGCGCTGCCGCGAAACAGCCGCGTGACGTATGCCGGTGAGGTGCCCATGCGTCGCGCCAGTTCGGTATTGTTCAACCCCTGAGCCTGCATGCGCGCATTGACCTGCACAAGAAACGCCACCGCCACATGTTCCGCCTGCCCTTCGGGAGTGGCGCCCAGCCGGGCCATCAAGGCGGTGAAAGACTTGGTGCTCATGGGTCTGACCGGATTTAAAGAACGGGTTAAAAATTAACTTGCGAGTTAATTGTAGTCATCACATGACTAAAAATTAACCTATGACTTAAGTTTTGGTTTCTGGGTCGAAAAAAGCTTCAAGATACAAGCCAAATTGGCCTGTAGCCCAAGCGAAATGTGCGCAAGCAGCTATGAAAAAAATAGCGAATAGTTACTCTAATACCGGCATCCCTGGCGGAAAGTGGATGCCCAGCTCGTCCACCGCCAGCTTGCCGGAGATCAGGCGGGGGAGGAGGGCGTCGCGGGTTTGCGTGAGTGCTGCGTTTTGTTGCGCAAGATTCTGCGTTTGCCGGAAGATATGTTGATATTCATCGTTGAACCGGTCAACCAGCACGCCGTCTGTCGGCAAAAACATCGTCATGCGGTTAATGAACTCTTTATTCGCATGAGGGATCGCAGAACCGGTGTTGTTGAAGACAACCGCATCTTTCCCCGCCTTCAAATATTCAAAGACGATATTTTTGAACTTTGATTCGGTGCGAACCAGTGCAAACGTGGAGCTGACAATGCCAGCCTGACCCCGAAAAACAAACCCGGATCGGGCTCCGTCCATCAGCATCAACACATCATCGTCGCTGCAGACGATGGCATTTTTTGCACGTGGCGCGTAACTAATACCTTCCTTCTCCAGGGTTTCGACATTCAGGTACGGCAAGGTTCCATCTGCAGGCGAGTAAGACAGTGTTGCGGGATTTTTGCCTTTTTCAAACGTGCAAATCTGTGAGAAGCAAACAGCTCGCCACCCCTGCGGTACGCCCTTTTCAAAGTTGACCCGTAGATGGCCGGGAAAGCGCAGGCGCACGAACCATTCGCGGTAGATGTCTTCGGCCATGCGCTCCAGTAGCGTGATGCGGCGCTGGTTGTTGGCGATCAGGTCGTCGTAGGCGGAGAGGACGGCGGCGATTTTTTGCTGGGTTTCCAGCAATGCCGGGAACCGTACCCTGATCTTGTGAATGTGATTTCGGTTGAGTGTCGGATTCGAGGAGCCTGTATCGAAATTTTCAAGGTGCAGTGTCTGCAGGAAGTAATAAAGGAACTTCGGATCGTTGCCTTTGAAATCCTTGACCCACAAGGTCGTGTCATGTGGCCAGAAGTTTGACGCGAGAAAGTGGGTTGTCCCCAGCGTTCCCTTGCGGCCAATAACGATACCAGGACCTGCTACTTTCCAATGGTTGTGATAGCTCGACGTGCCGGAAGATGAAACGATGGGAATAGTGCCCTCGGTCTGCTCGGCCTTGGTGATGTCGAATCCACGCTGGAACGTTAGCAAATCACCAATGCAGGTTTCCGTAAAACTCATTCCTCCCCCGCCAGCAGCATCACATTCCCCGTAATCACGTCTTCCAGCGCTCGCGCTTCCATGTTCAGGCGCGTCAGTTCCCCGTTCATCTTTAGCAGCCCGCTAATGAACTCTTCCTCAGTCTTGCCGTCCTCCTCAATCACCACGCCGACATAGCGACCGGGGTTGAGTGACCAGTCCTGCTCCTCCACCTCGGCGCGGGTGGCGAGCTTGCACAAGCCGGCGACGTCTTCATATTCCGCTTTGGGAAAGCGCTCCTGCAGCCACAGGATGTGGCTGAACCAGACTTCGGACTCCTTCACTTCGGCGTGCAGTGCTTCCAGTGCTGTTTTCAGGAGTTTGGTTTTGCGGTCTGTGCTGCCGCGTTTGCCCTCAAGCTGCGCCGCATCGGATAGCTGCTTCTCGTGCTGGCGCAAGGTTTTGTCGAGTGCCTTCAAATCTGCATGCAGGGCGGTGAAGAAGGGGGTGAAGGCGGCGCGCAGCTGGTGCTGGGCAGTGTTGTATTTTTTGACGGAAGAGGCTTCGACAGGCTCAACCCGAACGGCGGAGAGGCTGTCGAGGTAGCCCGCGTAGCGGTCCTCCAGATGGGCAAGGCTGCTCCATTGCTTCTTGAGGTCGGTCACGGTCTTTCGCGCGGCCTTGTCTTCCAGCGCCTCAAAAAGCTGGGCGCACAGCGCCTCAACGCTGACCTGGTGCGCATGCAGGCTGGCCACACCCTGCGCAAAGTAGTGGTCCACCAGCGCTACAAAGCGCCCGCGCCTGCCCTTGTGCAGTTGGCTGATGATGGCGATGTTGGCGACCTGCTCGTCGCTAAACTCGCGGTGCGCGCGGTCAATCTGCGTGAAGATGTTGCGGGTGTCGATGAACAAAATGCGTTCGTCGGTTTTGCCCTTGTCAAAAAACCACAGCGTGGCGGGCAGCGTGACGCTGTAGAACATATTGCTGGGCATGGTCAGCATGCCGTAGATCAGGTTCGCCTCGATCAAGGCCTTGCGAATGTCGGCCTCGGAGTGGCGCGCGTCGCTGGCGCTGTTGGCCATGACCAGCGCGGCCCGGCCCTTGGGTTTGAGCGAGGTGGCGAACAGGTTGATCCAAAGGTAGTTGGCGTTGGGCACCGTTTCCAGCCCCACCTCGGATTTTTTGAGTTTGGTCTTGTTGCGCGGCAGGCCAAAAGTGTTGAAGCGCGGGTCTTTCTCAATCGCGGCAACCGCCACGTCGTCCACGTTAAACGGCGGGTTGGCCATCACGTAGTCGAACTGGCCCAGGCTGCCATGCGGGTCTTCGACATAGGTGTTGGCCTGCATCACGCTGCCGTGCAAGCCGTTGACGGCCAGGTTCATCTTGGCGAGCTTGACGGTTTCCAGCGTTTTTTCCTGGCCATAGACGTAGATGCTGTCTTCAGTCTTGCCCTGCGCGGCGTGGTCACCCCGGTGCGCGGCTATGAATTCGGCCGACTGCACAAACATGCCGCCCGAGCCGCAGGCCGGGTCAAACACCTTGCCACCGTGGGGTTCGATGATTTCAACCATCAGCTTGACGACCGAGCGCGGC
Organism: Polaromonas sp. 28-63-22; assembly: GCA_002256925.1. GTDB lineage: Bacteria > Pseudomonadota > Gammaproteobacteria > Burkholderiales > Burkholderiaceae_C > Polaromonas. The sequence goes on along the minus strand of NCGI01000066.1, from coordinate 5,721 downwards.
GTGAAAAACTCGCCGCCGCCCTGGCCTTCGCTCATAGCAAAGTTGGCCAAAAAGTATTCGTAAATCTTGCCGAAGAGGTCACCGCCCGCGTCGAGCGGGATGTCGGAGAAGATTTTCAGCAGCCGATGGGCCAGCCCGCTGTTTTGCAGGGAGCGGGTGAGGCGGAAGTATTCATCTTGCGGCAGCACACCAGCCAGTTCGGGCTTGTATTCCTCAATCGCCTGCATGGCCTTTTTCAGCGCATTGGCGATGTCATCTTTTTCCGGCAAATTCAGCAAGTGGCCGTAGCGGGCGTGGTCGGGCAGGTAGAAGCCACATTGCCTGATCGCGATGGCAGACAGCTTCTCTTCACGCCGCCCGCCTTTGAGCTTTTGGTACTCGGCCAGGATGGCGGCCTCGTTCTGGCGGTATTTGTTGTCGGCAAACTTCAAAAAGATCAGACCCAGCACCGGCGTGGAATATTCGCTGGCCTTCAAGTCCGAGTTGGCGCGCAGGCTATCGGCGGCGCGCCAGAGGTCGGCTTCGAGTTTTTTGAGTTGTTCTTTGTTCATGGCGGGCTAATCTTTTGCTGCGGCTTGCGTGAGAAAGAGTTGTGAGTAAAAAGTGGCGCTAGCCCAGGAACTATGAGCGCAAGTAGCTATAGAATTAATAGCGACCAGGTCTTAGGCTGATGCCCATGCCTGCACAGTCGCCGCAAAACGCTGGAGTCAAACCAGTTCCTGGGCACATGCTTCGATAATACGGGTATGCCTGCCCCTGCTGACTCCGATATGGTGCGTTCCCCGGCCATCATCGTGGCCACCCTCAACGCCAAATACATCCACACCTCGCTCGGCCTGCGCTGCCTGCTGGCGAACATGGATTTGCACGGCGGCGCCGGGCTGCGGGCGCAGACGGTGCTGCGTGAATTCGTCATCCAGCAAAAGCCGACGCAGATCGTTGAAGAACTGCTGGCGCTTGAACCGAAAGTCATTGGCCTCGGCGTCTATATCTGGAACGTGGCCGAGACGACGCAGGTGGTGCGGCTGCTGAAGGCGCTGCGGCCGGATGTGAAGATTGTGCTGGGCGGGCCGGAGGTGAGTTTCGAGGTCGACCAGCAGGAGATCTGCCGCCTGGCCGACCACGTCATCACCGGCTGGGGCGATGTCAGCTTTCCCAAACTCTGCCGGGCTTTGCTGGATGGGCCAAAGCCGCTGATGAAAGTCATTGCTGGCGAGCAGCCGCCGTTGGCCGAACTTGCCATGCCTTACGCCGAATACACCGCGGAAGACCTCGCCAAACGGCTGCTGTATGTCGAGGCTTCGCGCGGCTGCCCGTTCAAGTGCGAGTTTTGCCTGAGCTCGCTCGACAAGACCGCCTGGGCGTTTGACCTGGAGGTGTTCATGGCCGAGGTCGAGGCGCTGTACCAGCGCGGGGCGCGCAACTTCAAGTTTGTTGATCGCACCTTCAACCTGAAGATCGACAACTCGGTGCGCATCCTGCAGTTTTTTCTCGACCGCATGGCCCGCAGCCCGGATCTGTTCGTGCATTTTGAAGTCGTGCCCGACAGCCTGCCCGACCGGCTGAAAGTGCTGATCGCGCAGTTTCCGGCCGGTGCGCTGCAGTTCGAGGTCGGCATTCAGAGCTTCAACCCCGAGGTGCAGCAGCGCGTCTCGCGCAGGCAGGACAACCTCAAGACCGCCGAGAACCTGCGCTGGCTGGTCCGTGAAAGCCGCGCGCATGTGCATGCCGACCTGATTTTTGGCCTGCCCGGCGAAACGCTGGAGAGCTTTGCCGACGGGTTCGACCGGCTGCATGCGCTTGCGCCGCATGAGATCCAGTTCGGCGTGCTCAAGCGTCTGCGCGGCACGCCGATCACCCGCCACACGGCCGCGTTTGCGATGGTCTATGACCCGCAAACGCCGTACACGATTTTGCAGAACGCAACCGTTGACTTTGCCGCCATGCAGCGCATCAAGCGCTTTGCCCGCTACTGGGAATTGGTGGCCAATTCGGGGCGCTTCGCGGCGTCGCTGAAACTGCTGCTGGCGCCCGGCTCGGCCTTCCATCACTTCCTGGCGTTCAGCGACTGGCTGTGGCAGAGCACCGGCAAGACGCATGAATTCGCGCTCGAAAAACTGGTGGACCTGCTGCACGCACATCTGACGGCCGTGCGCGGCCTGCCAGCGCCTGCGGTGCGCAGCGCGCTGCTGGCCGATTACCTGGCCAGCGGCGCCCGCGCCCGGCCGGCCTGCCTGGCCGATCTGCTGACGACCGCGCGCAACCCCGAGCCTGCAGGCGCGGCCAGGCCCCGGGCGGAGCGGCAGGGCCGGCATGTGAACCAGCTCGCCCAGCCTGACGCCAGCGCGCACCGCGACGCGATTCACAAGGCGGCTGCGGCGGCGTGACGCTGTTTTGCTGGTTTTTCAAGCGTTTTAGCCATGTAGCCCAGGTAGAATATGCGCGAGCAGCTATGCATTTAATAGCGAGTCGATGGCCCGTTGCATGCGGCAATCAGCTGGATGGCGAACCGGCAAGCCTGAATTAGCGTCAATCCAGTCACGGATCAAGCTATCGCGCGGTTGCGAATGATTCGCCAGGTATCCCCTACAGTTGACGCATGGAAAAAATGCCTGGCGTTCGCGCCGTCCTGTTCGACGCCTACGGCACGCTGTTTGACGTGTACAGCGTCGGCGTGCTGGCCGAAAAACTGTTTCCCGGCCACGGCCAGGCCTTGAGCGTGCTGTGGCGCGACAAGCAGATCGAATACACCCGGCTGGTGACCACCAGCAACGACGGCGCGCATTACCAGCCCTTTTGGGACCTGACCCGCGCCGGCCTGCGCTACGCCTGCAAGCGCCTCGGCCTGACGCTGACGCCTGCCTTCGAGGCGCAACTGATGGACCAGTACCGGCATTTGACGGCTTTTCCCGAAAACATCGCGGTGCTGCAGGACTTGAAGGCGCGCGGCCTGGCCACCGGCATTTTGTCGAACGGCGACCCGGCCATGCTGCAAGCCGCCGTGCAATCGGCGGGGCTGGTTGGCCTGCTGGACTACGTCATCAGCGTCGATTCCTTGCGAAAATACAAGACCCATCCGGCGGCCTACGCGCTGGGCGAGCAGGCCACCAGCCTGCCGGCGGCGCAGATCGGCTTTGTCAGCTGCAACAGCTGGGACGCGCTGGCCGCCACCTGGTATGGTTTTCGCACGCTCTGGGTGAACCGCTATGCACTGCCGTTCGAGGAACTGGGCACGCAGCCCTCGCACACCGGCAGCAGCCTGCGCGATGTGACGCTGCTGCTGAGCTGATGCCCCGGCTCTGCAGCCGCCACCCTTTTTTTAGTTTCATACCTTTGAGGATTTTTTGATGACCGCACCGACCCGCGATTCCACGCCCCGCACCGCCTGCCACCAGTTGCAGGTGGCCACGGTTTTGTACCGTTTCATCGAAGACAAGGTGCTGCCGGGCACCGGTGTGACGAGCGAAGCCTTCTGGAAGGGCTTCGACAGCCTGGTCACCGACCTGGCGCCGAAAAACATCGCCCTGCTGGCTGAGCGTGACCGCCTGCAAACCGCGATGGACACCTGGCACAAGGCCAATCCCGGCCCGATCAACAACATGCCCGGCTACCGCGCGTTTCTGGAATCGACCGGCTACCTGGTGCCCGTGCCGGCCAGCGTCACCGCCACCACCGCCAATGTCGATGCCGAACTCGCGCTGCAGGCCGGCCCGCAGCTCGTCGTGCCGGTGCTCAATGCGCGTTATGCGCTGAACGCCGCCAACGCGCGCTGGGGCAGCCTGTACGACGCGCTGTACGGCACCGACGCGATCGCCGAGACCGGCGGCGCTGAAAAAGGCAAGGGCTACAACCCGGTGCGTGGCGCCAAGGTGATCGCCTTTGCACGGGGCGTGCTCGACCAGGCCGCACCGCTGGCCCAGGGCTCGCACAAGGACGCGACGCTTTACAAAGTTGAAGGCGGCAAGCTGGTCGTGACGACCGCCGTCGGCAGCACCGGCCTGGCTGATGCGGCCCAGTTCATCGGCTACCAGGGCGATGCCGCCGCGCCGAAGTCGATTTTGCTCAAGCACCACGGCCTGCACCTCGACATCCAGATCGACCGCAGCACCGCCATCGGCAAGCTGGACCCGGCCGGCGTGAGCGACCTGGTCGTTGAGGCCGCGCTTTCCACGATCCTCGACCTCGAAGATTCAGTGGCCGTGGTCGATGCCGAAGACAAGGTGCTGGCCTACGGCAACTGGCTCGGCATTTTGCAAGGCACGCTGACCGAGCAGGTCACCAAGGGCGGCAAGACCTTCACGCGCGGCCTGAACCCTGACCGCGAGTACACGGGCGCTGACGGCAAGCCTGTGATATTGCACGGCCGCTCGCTGATGTTCCTGCGCAACGTCGGCCACCTGATGACCAACCCGGCCATCCTCTACAACGGCGGCCAGGAAATCCACGAAGGCATTCTCGACGCGATGGTCACCGTGACGATTGCCATGCACGACCTCAAGCGCCGCGGCAAGGAGGCCATCGTCAATTCGCGCGCGGGCTCGGTGTACATCGTCAAACCCAAGATGCACGGCCCGGCCGAAGTGGCCTTTGCGTCCGAGCTTTTCGGCCGCGTCGAGAAGATTCTGGGCCTGCCCGCCAACACCGTGAAGCTCGGCATCATGGACGAAGAGCGCCGCACCAGCGTCAACCTGAAAGCCTGCATTGCCGAGGCCAGCGCCCGTGTCGCCTTCATCAACACCGGCTTCCTCGACCGCACGGGTGACGAGATGCACACCGCCATGCACGCCGGCGCGATGATCCGCAAGGGCGACATGAAGGCCAGTGCCTGGATCGCGGCCTACGAGAAAAACAACGTGCTGGTCGGCCTGCAGTGCGGGCTGCGCGGCAAGGCACAAATCGGCAAGGGCATGTGGGCCATGCCCGACCTGATGGCCGCGATGCTGGAGCAAAAAATCGTGCACCCCAAAGCCGGCGCCAACACCGCCTGGGTGCCGTCACCCACGGCCGCCACGCTGCATGCGCTGCACTACCTGCAGGTCGATGTGGCCGCCGTGCAAAAGGAACTGGAGAAATCCGACTACGCCGCTGAAGGCGAAAAACTGCTCAACGGCCTGCTGCAAATCCCGGCCGCCACGAACACCGACTGGTCTGCCGCCGAGAAGCAGCAGGAACTCGACAACAACGCCCAGGGCATCCTCGGCTACGTCGTGCGCTGGATCGACCAGGGCGTCGGCTGCAGTAAAGTGCCCGACATCCACAACGTCGGCCTGATGGAAGACCGCGCCACGCTGCGCATCAGCAGCCAGCACATCGCCAACTGGCTGCTGCACGGCGTCGTGACCGAAGCGCAGGTCAAGGAAACCTTCGAGCGCATGGCCGCCGTGGTCGATGGCCAGAACGCCGGCGATCCGCTCTACCAGCCGATGGCCGGCCACTTCGACACGTCGATGGCCTACAAGGCCGCGCTGGACCTGGTGCTCAAGGGCCTGGAGCAGCCCAGCGGCTACACCGAGCCGCTGCTGCACGCCTGGCGCCTGAAAGTGAAGGCTGCGGCCTGAACCCGAGTCGCTATCTAATTCATAGCTGCTCGCGCAGGTATTACCTGGGCTGGGGGCTATTTGATGCCTTGGATTCAAGTACGAAGTGCAACGTGTCCAAAACAGGTGGATCAAGTAGCCATAGGATTGCCCTATTTGACCTGCCAGTCTTCAAGAAGCACGA
>NCGI01000426.1 GCA_002256925.1 Polaromonas sp. 28-63-22 | reverse complement strand
GCCATGGTCAATTGCAGGCCGCTGATGCGCCCCGTGTCGTCAAAGCCTGCGGTGTAGTCGTAGGCAAACGGATGGCGCTTGCCGGTGATCATGAAGTCGTCTTCCCGGGCCAGTCGCAGCTTGACCGGGCATTTCAGCTTGCGCGCGGCGATGGCCGCCCACACCGCCAGGTTCCCGGCCTGCGTTTCCTTGCCGCCAAAGCCGCCGCCCATGCGCCGGCACTCGACCCGCACCGCGTGGTTGTCAACGCCCAGCGCATGCGCCACCCAGTGCTGCACCTCGCCGGGGTGCTGGGTGCTTGAATGGACGAGCCACTGGTTTTGCTCCTGCGGCACGACATACGCGACCTGACCTTCGAGGTAGAAATGTTCCTGGCCGCCGACTTCGAGCGTACCCTTGAGCGTGTGGGCGGCGCGGCGCAAAGCTGCCGCCGCGTCGCCGCGCCGGACGAACACGGGCGGCAGCACATAACTTTCTGCTCTCAGCGCCTCATGCACATTCAAAATAGCCGGCAGCGCCTCGATGCGGCACACCACCTGGCGCGCCGCCCGGCGTGCCTGCATCACCGATTCGGCCACCACCAGTCCGATCACCTGGCCCACGTGCTGAACCGTCGCCTGTGCAAACACCGGTTCGTCGTGCGCGGCATTGCCCAGCATCGCGTCGCCCGGAATATCGTGCGCCAGAATCACGTCGCGCACGCCCGGCATCTTCAGCGCGGCGGCTGTGTCCACGCCCAGCAGCCGGCCATGGGCGACGGTGGACAGAATGGGCGCCGCAAACAGCGTGCCGCGAATTTCGGCCATGTCGTCCACGTAGATGGCCGTGCCCGCCACCTGGGCGCGGGCGCTTTCGTGAAAATGGGAAACGCCTGCAGCCTGCGCGTCAGTGCTGACCGGCAGATGCTCGGCCGCGTTCACGCCAGCTCCCCGAGCGTGAAAGCCTGCAGGTTGATTGGCTGCAAGCCCTGGCTCTCAAGCCAGTAGCGTTGCAGCAGGTTGCCCAGCACCTCGCGGCGGTAGCTGCTTGATGCGCGCATGTCGGAAATCGGTGAAAACTCGGCGCGCAGCGCGTGGATGGCGCTTTGCACGGTGGCCGCGCTCCACGGCTGACCGAGCAGCGCCGCCTCGGTCTGTACGGCGCGCACCGGTGTGGCGGCCACGCCGCCTGCGCCCAGCGAGGCGTGGGTGACGACGCCGTGATGGGTCTGAATATGAATGGCGAGGCAGACGGCTGAAATATCGTCGTCGAAGCGCTTGGAGATTTTGTAGACCTTCAGCTGCTCGGGCCCCTCACCCCCACCCTCTCCACAGGGGGGCGAGGGAGCAAGACTCGATCCCGCGCCCGTTTTTACTCCGTCTCCCTCTGGGCGAGGGCGGGGGTGAGGGCTCCCCGGCGTCGGCACCTTGATCCACGCCAGCACTTCATCGGGCGCGATCACGTTCTGGCGGTAGCCGGTGTAGAGTTGCTCGATCG
>NCGI01000425.1 GCA_002256925.1 Polaromonas sp. 28-63-22 | reverse complement strand
TGCTGGGCACTGCGCTCGGCACGCTCGAGGCCAGCGTCGGCCGGATTGTCAAGGGCGGCGTGGCCGACCTGTGCGTGTTTGACCCCGCGTCGGAATGGAGGGTCGAGCCGGCAGCCTTGCGCAGTCAGGGCAAGCACACGCCTTTTTCAGGTCACTCGCTTCCTGTGCGCGTCCGCTGGACGGTCGTGGGTGGCCAGGTGGCGTACGAAGCACGGCACTGAGTTGCGGATATGCCGATGAAACTGCCAGGTGTTTTGTGGAAGCTGTCGCGTGCCATGCTGCACGCGCTGCGTGGCTTGTGGACCATCAAAACCGTCTTTCCCAAGCTCGAGCAGGAAGACCGGCACGCCCGTGTCAACGTGTGGGCTGGCGAGATGCTGCAGATCGTGGGGATTGAACTGGTCGTCAACGGCACGCCACCCGCCGAAGGGCCGGTGCTTCTGGTGGCCAATCACATTTCGTGGCTTGATATTCTGGTCATGCACGCCTCGCGCCACTGCCGTTTCGTGTCGAAGGCAGACATCAAAAAATGGCCCATCGTGGGCACGATGGCGGGCGCGGCGGGCACGATGTACCTGGAGCGGGAGTCGCGCCGCGACGCGCACCGCGTGGTGGTGCAAATGGCCGACCGGCTGCGCGCCGGTGACGTGCTGGCGGTCTTTCCTGAAGGAACCACCGGCGATGGCATCACGCTCAAGCCGTTTCATGCCAACCTGATCCAGGCGGCTATCGAGGCGTCGGCACCCGTGCAGCCGGTGGCGCTGAAGTTTATCGATGCCGCCAGCGGCCAGACCAGTTTTGCGCCCAGCTATGTGGACGATGAAACGCTGGTCGGTTCAATCTGGCGCACGCTGACAGCGCCCCGGCTGATCGCGGTCGTCACATTCGGTCCGGCACATGCGCATCAGGGGCGCAACCGGCGCCTGTGGGCGCAAGCGCTGCGCGACGATATCGAGCAGTTGCGGCAGCTTTAGAGGGCTGCGTCTGCCGGCGCAGGCACCGCAGCGTCAGCCGGGCCGGTTTCTCTCGGAAAAGTCACGACGTGGTCAAGCGCGGCGCGTATGCCGATCCACTCGCCGGGCGCATGGTCGTGGTGCGAAGGCACATGGGCCACCAGGGTCTCGCCGGTTTTCAGCTGCAGCGTGTACAAGAATTCCGACCCCCGGAAAGCCTTGCGCAGAATCTGCGCCTTCACCGGCGCATCGTCGTCGTGCACGATATCGTCGGCGCGCAGCAGCACATCGCACAGACCGCCGGGGTAGGCGTCAGGCAACGGGCATTCCTGCATGTCTGTGAAATCCCCGAGTGCGGTGTGCACCACCACGTCGCTGCCGTGCTGCTGGATGCGCGCATGTGCAAACACGCCGTGGCCGATGAAGTCAGCCACGAAGCGCGTCGCCGGCCGGTGGTAAAGCGCGTAGGCATCTTCCCACTGGTGCAACTGGCCCTGGTGCATCACGCCAATCCGGTCGCCGAT
>NCGI01000424.1 GCA_002256925.1 Polaromonas sp. 28-63-22 | reverse complement strand
GGGACTGCAGGATCGGGTGACGGTCGAGCTGTGCGACTACCGGGATCTTGCCGGTGACGGCATCTTTGACAAGGTGTCGAGTGTCGGCATGTTCGAGCATGTGGGTCTGAGCAACCTGCCGGCCTACCTGGCGATGATCCGTCGCGTGCTGCGTCCGGGCGGGCTGTTTCTCAATCACGGTATCACCCACGATGAAGAGGGCTGGAACAAGACGCTGGCCACGCAATTCATCAACCGCTATGTCTTCCCCGACGGCGAACTCGACTGCGTCAGCAACATCCAGCTCGGCATGGAGCGGGCCGGCTTTGAAATCCACGACGTCGAAGGTTTGCGGCCGCATTACGCCCTGACACTGCGCCACTGGGTCGAGCGGCTGGAAGCGAACCGGGAAGCCGCGCTGCGCGAGGTCGACGAACCCACCTACCGCGTGTGGCGGCTCTACATGGCCGCCTGCGCGCTGGAGTTCGAGGCGGGCGGCACGGGCATTTACCAGATCCTGGCCTCCAGACCTGATTGCGGTACGTGGCCCGTGCCTCTCTCGCGCAGCGACCTCTATGCCGCCCGCGACGACGGCTTGGCTGGAGCCACCTGAATGTGCTTTTCCGCAACGGCCAGCTTCTCGGCAGGCATCGTCCTGCTGGGGATTGGCACGCTCACGCTGAAAGCAGCAAAGCAGCCGCGTGCGCTGGCCTTTGCTGCCATTCCGATGCTGTTTGCGATCCAGCAGCTCAGTGAAGGTGTGATCTGGTTGACCTTCGGATACGACGCGCCACAGCTGAATGTGACCATGACCTATCTGTATTCCTTTTTCTCCCATGTGCTGTGGCCGGCGTACGTGCCGATCGCGGTGCTGCTGATCGAGCCGCCCGGGGGTCGCCGGCGGACACTCCTCGTCTTAGCGGCGGCAGGCGTTGGAGTCGCCTTCTACTTGCTGTATTTCCTGGTGGCGTTTCCTATCGTCTCCCGGCCTGTCGGGCAGCACATCGAGTACCTGTCACCGCACTTCTTTGCCGCCGAGGTGATGACGCTTTACCTGCTCGCAACCACCGTCAGCCCGCTGGTGTCGGCGCACCGGATGGTGAAGTTCTTCGGCGCGCTGGGGCTACTGTCATTTGGCGCGGCCTACTATTTTTACGCCGCGTGGTTCATCTCGGTATGGTGCTTTTTCGCCGCGCTGCTGAGCGCTGTGGTTTACCTGCACGTCGCGAGCCGCAACGCCGACAACAACACCGGTCCGCCCACCCCCGCGCGCCGCCGCGACATGCCCGGCCCATTCGAACTTCTGGAGAAATGAAATGAGAAACTTTTTAGCAGTCCTGTTGGCAGCCCTCACATTGAGCCTGGCAGGCTGCGGCTACAACACCTTTCAGACGGGGGAGGAACAAATCAAGGCGAGCTGGTCAGAGGTCGTGAACCAGTACCAGCGCCGGGCCGACCTCGTTCCCAATCTGGTCAACACTGTCAAGGGCGAAGCAAAG
>NCGI01000423.1 GCA_002256925.1 Polaromonas sp. 28-63-22 | reverse complement strand
CGGCCGGGCCATCATCATGCCGAACCTGCGCCCGCCCGTCACCACGGCTGCGCAGGCCGTGGCCTACCGCGAGCGCATCCAGGCTGCCGTGCCGGAGGGCGTGGCTTTCGAGCCGCTGATGACGCTCTATTTGACCGACAACCTGCCGCCTGACGAGATCCGGCGCGCCCGGGAGGCCGGCGTGGTGGCCGTCAAGCTCTACCCGGCCGGTGCCACCACCAACAGCGATGCCGGCGTGACCGACCTGCGCAAAACCTACGGCACGCTGGAGGCGATGCAGCGCGAAGGCCTTTTGCTGCTGGTGCATGGTGAAGTGACATCGCCCGAGATTGACCTGTTTGATCGGGAAGCGGTTTTTATCGACACCCAATTGATCCCGCTGCGCCGTGATTTCCCGGAGCTGAAGATCGTGTTCGAGCACATCACGACCCGGGAGGCGGCGCATTATGTGCGCGATGCGGACAGGTTCACGGGCGCGACCGTCACGGCGCATCATCTGCTCTACAACCGCAACGCCATCTTCACCGGCGGCATCCGGCCGCACTACTACTGCCTGCCGGTACTCAAACGCGAGACGCACCGGCTCGCCCTGGTCGCGGCCGCCACCAGCGACAACCCCCGTTTTTTCCTCGGCACCGACAGCGCGCCCCACCCCGCACACCTCAAGGAGCACGCCACCGGTTGCGCCGGCTGCTACACCGCGCACGCCGCGATGGAGCTGTACGCCGAGGCGTTTGACTCAGCCGGCGCACTGGACCGGCTGGAAGCCTTTGCCAGCTTCAACGGCGCTGATTTTTACGGCCTGCCGCGTAACGCGGGCCGCATCACCTTGATTAAAGAAAGCTGGACGCCGCCCGTGAGCTATGCGTTTGGCGAAGCTGAGCTGAAGCCTTTGCGGTCGGGCGAGAGCCTGGCCTGGAAACTTGAAGCCACCAAGGGTTGACCATGGACCACAAACCGCGCGTTGCCCTGTTGATCGACGCTGACAATTCGCCAGCGTCGAAAATCGACCTGATTCTCAACGAGCTCTCGACCTTTGGCGAGACCAATATTCGCCGCGCGTACGGCAACTGGAAGAAAAGTGAACTCAAGGGGTGGGAAGAAGCGCTGCATGAGCACGCCATTCGCCCGATGCAGCAGTTCGACTACACCAAAGGCAAGAACGCCAGCGACATGGCGATGGTCATCGACGCGCTGGAGCTTCTCTACACCGACCGGCCCGACGCCTTCGGCATTGTGTCGTCAGATGCCGACTTCACGCCGCTGGTGATGCACCTGCGCGCCAAGGGCGCGGCGGTGTACGGTTTTGGCGCCCAGAAAACACCAGAGCCTTTTGTCAATGCGTGCTCCCGCTTCCTGTACCTTGATAAATTGCGGCCCGTGGCCGTCAGCGATGCGACCGGCACGCAGGGCGACAACCGCGACGACAGCGACGCGGTTTCGTCCACACCCCTGCGCGCCAGCCCGGCGCAGCTCAAAC
>NCGI01000422.1 GCA_002256925.1 Polaromonas sp. 28-63-22 | reverse complement strand
GCAGTCAATCCGTTCCAGACCGTCGAGCGCAAGGACGTGGGCCTGACGCTGCGCGTGAAGCCGCAGATCAGCGAAAACGGCACCGTGAAGATGCAGATTTTCCAGGAAGTCAGCAGCATCCAGGCCTCGTCGCTCAACTCGGCGACCGGCCTGATCACCAACAAGCGCTCCATCGAATCGAACATTCTGGTCGATGACGGCGCCATCGTGGTGCTGGGTGGCCTGCTGCAGGACGAATACTCCGGCAACCAGCAAAAAGTCCCTGGCCTCGGCGACGTGCCGCTGTTCGGCAACCTGTTCAAGTCCGAAACCCGCTCGCGCAAGAAAACCAACTTGATGGTGTTTTTGCGGCCGGTGGTGGTGCGTGACGCCAGTTCCACCGAAAGCCTGTCGATGGACCGCTACGATCTGATGCGTTCGGCGCAGCGCGACGCCCAGCCGAAGGCCAACGCGATGGTGCCCGTGAACGAGGCGCCGGTCCTGCCGCCCGTGCGCCCCGCGTCCGCCGCCCCCGGTACGGCGCCCGCGTTTCCGCCGCCGCTGCTGCCGCCGGTATCGCCCCAGCCGGCGCCTGCGCCTGCGGCACCGCCGGCTGCCAAGCCACCGTCCGACACACCGGCGCTCACCCAGTAACCAGCCATGCGCTACCCCCTGCCCTACGCCTTCGCCCGCAGCAATGCCCTGCTGCTGGAAGATGACGGCAACGTCCTGACGCTGTGGCACGACGCCCGGCCCGAACCGGGCGCTTTCGGCGAGGTCATGCGCAAATACGCCGGTGGCGGCGCACCGCTGGCGCTGCAGCGAGCCGACCCGGGCACGCTGGCCCAGCGCATCAGCGCGGCCTATGCGCGCGGCGAATCCAGCGCCGCCACGGTGGTCAGCGAGGTGGAATCCGACGCCGACCTGTCGCGCATCATGCAGGAGCTGCCCGCCATCGCCGATCTGCTGGAAAACTCCGACGACGCGCCGATCATCCGCATGCTCAACGCGTTGCTCACGCAGGCCGCACGCGACGGCGCCAGTGATATCCACATCGAGCCCTACGAGCGCCATTCCAGCGTGCGCTTCAGGGTCGATGGCACCCTGCGTGAAGTCGTGCAGCCCAACCGGGCGCTGCACGCGGCGCTGATCTCGCGCCTGAAAATCATGGCTGATCTCGACATCTCGGAAAAACGCCTGCCGCAGGATGGCCGCATCTCGCTGCGCATCGGCACGCGCGCGGTCGATGTGCGTGTGAGCACCCTGCCCAGCGCCCATGGCGAGCGCGCCGTGCTGCGGCTGCTCGATAAAACCGAGAGCAAGCTCACCCTGGAATCGGTCGGCATGCAGGGCGAGGTGTTGCGCCGCTTCGAGCATCTGGTGACCCAGCCGCACGGCATCATTCTGGTGACCGGGCCGACCGGTTCGGGCAAGACCACCACGCTGTACGCGGCGCTGCAGCGGCTGGACGCCGGCGCCAGCAACATCATGACGGTGGAAGAC
>NCGI01000421.1 GCA_002256925.1 Polaromonas sp. 28-63-22 | reverse complement strand
TGAAAGACGGACGCATCGTGCTGCCCGACGCGGATGTGATCGTCAACCCCAACCAGCCCGACTGCACGTTCGAGAGCAAATCCATCGCCGGGGTGGGCGTGATGTTTTACGTGCTGCTGGCGCTGCGGGCCGAGCTGCGCGCGCGCGGTGTGTTCACGACCCACAACCAGCCGAAAGTTGACGCGCTGCTCCCATTGGTGGCGCTGGGCACCGTGGCCGACGTCGTCAGGCTGGACGCCAACAACCGGCGTCTGGTCGCGCAGGGGCTCAAACGCATCCGGGCGGGCCACCTGCCAGCCGGCATCGCGGCGCTGTTTGCCGCAGCGGGCCGAAACGCGTCGGTGGCCACCACGTTTGACTTTGGCTTTGCCCTGGGTCCGCGCATCAACGCCGCCGGCCGCTTGAGCGACATGACGCTGGGCATCGAATGCCTGCTGACCGACGATGCGGCGCGCGCGGGCGAACTGGCCCAGATGCTCGACGGCATCAACCGCGAGCGGCGTGACATCGAATCGGGCATGCGCGAGCAGGCGCAGCTGGCGGCCGACGCGATGATCGACAGTGGCGAACAGGGCGAAGCCGGGCCGCCCCCGGCGATCGCGATTTTCGGCGCCGAGTTTCATGAAGGCGTGGTGGGCATCGTGGCGTCACGCATCAAGGACAAGCTGCACCGCCCGACCTTTGTTTTTGCAGCCAGCCAGGCGCCGGGCAAGGCGCACGAGCTCAAGGGCTCGGGCCGCTCGATTCCGGGCTTTCATTTGCGTGACGCGCTGGACCTGGTGGCCAAACGCTGCCCCGGCGTGCTGCTGCGTTTTGGCGGCCACGCGATGGCGGCGGGCTGCACGATTGCCGAAGAACATTTCGCGGTGTTTGAAGGTGCGCTGCAGCAGGTCGCCCGCGAATGGCTGGACGCCGCCACGCTGATGCGCCGGCTCGACACCGACGGGCCGCTGCCGGCCGAGTTCCGCCGCACCGACGTGGTGGACACGCTGCACAAGGAAGTGTGGGGCCAGGGTTTTGCGGCACCCACCTTCAGCGAAATGGTCGAGGTGGTGTCGCAGCGGCTGGTCGGTGAAAAACACCTGGCGCTCAAGCTCAAACACCAGGGGCAGCCGGTAGACGGCATCTGGTTTGGCCACACCGAGGCGCTGCCGGCCCGCGTCAAACTCGCTTTCCGGCTCGACGCCGACGAATGGCAGGGTGTGCGGCGCGTCAGGTTTCTGGTCGAGGCCGCCGAGCTTTAGCCAGGGCCGTTTTCACCGGAAGCTGACTACGCCTTGTCCGACGGCGGCTGGGTAGCGCGGCCTACAGGCAGCTCGCCCCGGCCGGGCAAAAATCGGGTTTCACAACCACGCATCGTGGCGCCACGCTGCGTATTTCAAACACTCGAGAGGACAACATGAATTCCATCATTTACATCGTCGGTCTGGTCGTCATCATTGGCGTGATCCTGTCGTACTTCGGCTTTCGCTGAGCTACCGCA
>NCGI01000420.1 GCA_002256925.1 Polaromonas sp. 28-63-22 | reverse complement strand
GCGGTGCTTCCGTATGTGAACCAGGCCGCCGTCGGGCACTACCACTGGCTCAGTACCGCGCAAATGATGGACGGTCTGGCGCTCGGTGAAACCACGCCCGGCCCGCTCATCATCGTGGTGTCGTTCGTCGGCTTTGTCGCTGGCTGGAGCCGCGCGGTACTGGGGCCCGACGCGCTGTTTCTGGGGGCAGCCCTGGCGGCCACCGTGGCGACGTGGTTCACCTTTCTGCCTTCGTTTGTTTTTATCCTGGCCGGTGGGCCGTGGGTTGAGTCCACGCGCGGCAACCTCAAACTGACCGCGCCGCTGGCCGCCGTGACGGCCGCCGTGGTCGGTGTGATCGCCAACCTCGCTCTGTTTTTCATAGCTGCTGTCGCATATCCTGCGTCGTCTGGCGTCGATTTTCACTCCCAACCCGACTGGATCGCGCTGGCATTGGTCGTGGCGGCTGCGTTTGCGTTGTGGCGGCTGAAGTGGGGTGTGATTCGTGTCATCGGCGCGGCGGCGCTGGCCGGCTTGCTGCTGCGCCTGGGCGGGCTGGCGTGACGCCGTGCAGCGCGGCTCATGCATGCTGGCGGGACGGTATGCTTGCAGCCTGTGACTGATCCGCTCGTGGGTACACGTGGTGTCGCCGGCCACGCTGCGCGCCGACGCGCTGGCCGGCCTGCTCGGCGCCGTGCTGGTGTTGCCGCAGGGCATTGCGTTTGCCTCGCTGGCCGGGCTGCCGACCGAGTTCGGCCTGTACACCGCCGTCATTCCCTGCATCATTGCGGCCCTGTTTGGCTCCAGCTGGCATGTCATGTCGGGGCCGACGAACGCCAACTCGCTGGCGCTCTTTGCCATGCTCTCGCCGCTGGCGCTGGCGTTCAGCCCCGGCTATATCCAGCTCGCTTTGGCCGTCACCGTGATGGTCGGCGTCCTGCAGTGGCTGATCGGCGCGCTGCGGCTGGGCGTGCTGGCCAACTTCATTTCGCCCGCCGTACTGTTCGGTTTTATCTCGGGCGCCGCCGTGCTGATCGCCCTGTATGCGCTGCCGGACCTGCTCGGCCTGGACAAGCATGGTGCGCAGGGCGCTGCGGCCGTGCTGCGTGAAATGGCCGCTCAGGCGCTGCATCTGCAGCCGGCTGCGGCGGTGGTGGCAGGCGTCACCCTGGCGGTGGCGCTACTGGTGCGGCGACTGCTGCGCGGCTGGCCGTACATGCTGGTCGGCCTGGTGGCGGGAACCCTGGCGGCCTGGCTGTGGGGCCGCTATGGCGTCGATGCTGCGGCGGGTCACGAGGCGGTCTTGCGCACGGTGGGCCACGTGCCCGCGCCCTGGCCGCGTTTTGAGCTGCCGCGCCTGGCCTGGCAGCAGGTGCCGGATCTCATCGGACTGGCGTTCGCGCTGACCATCGTGGCGCTTGGCCAGTCCATCTCGATTGCCAAAACGGTCGCGCTGCGATCCGGCCAGCGCATCGATGCCAACCGCGAGTTTCGGGGCCAGGGCTTGTCCAACATCGTCGGCGGATTCTTCTCGTGCTATGTCTCGTGCGGCTCGCTGAACCGCTCCCTGCCCAATCTGGAAGCCGGCGCCCGCACGCCGCTGGCGTCGGTTTTTTCGGCCGTGCTGCTGCTCGGCCTGGCGGCCGTCAGCGCGCCGCTGCTGGCGCAAATCCCGATGGCCGCCGTGGGCGCGCTGCTGCTGCTGGTGGCAATCTCGCTCATCAACCTCGCCCGCTGGCGCCAGCTCTTTGACCTCAGCCGGAGCGATTTCGCGGTCGCGACCGCCACGCTGGTGGCCACCCTCACGCTGCGGCTGGAAATCGCCATTTTGCTCGGTGTCATCCTGTCGCTGATGTCCTACCTGTTTCGCACCTCACGCCCGGCCATGCGCACCATGGGCTTTGACAGCCGCAAGCCTGACCGACAGTTCGTCGTGCTGGGTGACGCCGCGCATCCGCTGGCTGAATGCCCGCAACTGAAGCTGCTGCGCATGGAAGGCGAGGTGTATTTCGGCGCGGTGTGTGGCCGACACCCTGCACGCGCTGCGCCATCAGCCCCACCCGCCCAGGCACCTGCTGGTGATGGGCAAAAGCATGAACTTCATCGACCTGGCCGGCGCCGAGCTGTGGGAAGCCGAACTCGCCGCCCGCCGCGCGATGGGCGGCGACTTGTACTTCCACCGGCCACGGCCCGAAGTGATTGCGATGTGGCAGAAAACCGGCTTCACTCGCCTGCTGGGCCCGGAGCACCAGTTCCCCGACAAGCGCACCGCAATCGCCACGATTTTTCAAAAGCTCGACCCCGAGATTTGCCGCCGTTGCACGGCGCGGATTTTTGAAGAATGCCAGACGGTGCCGGGGCCCGAGGATGACAAGGCGCTATTGAATAAGTAGCGCCTGGCGCAGGTACTCTATGGCTTAGAGGCTGTTTTGATGCTTAAGGCGGGCCAAAAACAAGCTTCGGTTATTGCCCCAGGCCATTTTTATTTTGGCAGCCGCTTGAGGCGATCCGCCATGCGCGTTTGCCAGCCAGGCCCCGTGGCCCGCCACCGCTGGATGACTTCTTCGGGCAGGCGCAAGGAAATCAGCTTTTTCGTTTCGGCCAGCCGGGGTCGCCCTCCTTTGTTGACGGTTGCCCTCGCGAGCATTTCATCCGTGATTTCGGGAAGCTCGTCGTATTCGTGCGAGGCAGTCACATGCGCGTCCACGCGCGCCAGGTCAGAGCCCAATTTCCGGGCCGATGCGGTTTTGCTCGCGTTCATTGGCTTTCCTCATACTGAAGACATGGCGAAGCTAAGCAGCAGGCCGCTTTTGCGCAGTCCGCTTCGAACGACCCGCTGTGGGCTTCGGCACATGCGCCTCAACATAAGAATCAATCAGTCGCCGGATCATCCGCTGGTATTGCGTTTGATGCTTCGACGCTTCGGTCTTGAAAAAATCAACACTGCTTTTGCTCAATGCCAGCGTGACCTTGACGCCCTCTTCACGAAAGGCCAGTTCGGCGGGGGAAGGTAAAAAATCGGCGACCACTTCAATGTCGCCCAACGGTTCATCCGTGTAAGTGATTTTCCTGGTCATAAATCTGCTTT